>JAYWCF010000204.1:0-12207 GCA_043780715.1 Methylotenera sp.
GATACTTCAGTACCAGCCAATGTGTAGCGATAAATATTATCCACAAAGAACAACACGTCACGGCCTTCGTCACGGAATTTTTCAGCCATAGTTAAGCCAGATAATGCCACGCGTAAACGGTTGCCTGGTGGTTCGTTCATTTGACCAAACACCATGGCTACTTTTGATTCTTTCATGTTATCAAGCTTAATAACGCCAGCTTCTGCCATCTCATGGTAGAAGTCATTACCTTCACGAGTACGCTCGCCTACACCTGCAAACACTGATAAACCTGAGTGTTGTTTTGCAATGTTGTTGATTAACTCCAGCATGTTAACGGTTTTACCTACACCCGCACCGCCGAACAAGCCAACTTTACCGCCTTTAGCAAACGGGCAAACTAAGTCAATTACCTTGATACCTGTTTCTAACAAGTCTACAGAAGGTGATAGCTCTTCAAATGTTGGAGCTTTTTGGTGAATCGCACGACGCTCATCACACTCAATCGGGCCAGCCTCATCAATTGGGCGACCTAACACATCCATAATACGGCCTAAAGTACCCACACCAACTGGCACGGTAATTTGTGAGCCTGTTGATTTAAATGCTGTACCGCGCGCAAGACCATCAGATGAGCCCATCGCAATGGTACGCACAATGCCGTCACCTAGTTGTTGTTGCACCTCTAAAGTTAGGCCTGCCTCTGCTTGACTTGTTGCATCATCAATAATCAATGCTTCAAATACATTCGGCATTTGATCGCGTGGAAACTCAACGTCTACCACCGCGCCAATACACTGAACAACTTTACCAATTTTCGCTGTACTCATCTTTGTGTCCTATTCAAACTATATTTTTGAATGTTAAATAAATTCTTTGTAAGTTAACTATAACTTTATGAAACTGCTGCCGCGCCGCCGACGATCTCTGAGATCTCTTTGGTAATCGCTGCTTGACGTGCTTTGTTATAAATCAGTTTCAAATCACCAATCACTTCTTTTGCATTATCAGACGCTGATTTCATTGCCACCATACGTGATGATTGCTCTGAAGCCATGTTCTCTGCAACAGCGTTGTACACTAGTGATTCAACATAACGCATCATTAGCTGATCAACTACTGGTTTCGCTTCTGGCTCATAGATGTAATCCCAATGACCACTAGGGCTGCCCAGCTTTTCACCTGTTAAAGGTAGCAATTGCTCCATTACTGGCTCTTGCTTCATGGTATTGATAAACTTGGTGTAGCTAATATGAAGCTGATCAATCTCGCCAGCTTCATAAGCATCCAACATCACTTTGATTGTACCAATCAAGGTTTCTAGATGTGGCACATCGCCCAAACCAGTAATGTGCGATTTAACATTTGCACCTACGCGGTTCATAAAGCTAAAGCCTTTATTACCAATCGCGCTAACAGAAATAGCTTTGCCTTCTGCTTCCCAGTTTTTCATTTGGTTAACCGATAAACGCAACATATTGGTGTTTAAACCGCCACATAAACCTTTATCTGAGCTCACAACAATCAAGCCAATATTTTTAACCACATCACGCTTAATCAAATAAGGGTGCTTGTATTCTGGGTTTGCAAAAGACAAATGTGCTGCAACGTTACGAATTTTATCCGCGTATGGGCGTGAGGCACGCATTCTATCTTGCGCTTTACGCATTTTAGAAGCCGCCACCATTTCCATCGCTTTGGTGATCTTACGTGTATTTTCTACACTTTTGATCTTGGTTCTAATCTCTTTACTACCAGCCATTTTATGTCCTAAATAGTCAGAGGATTAATAAGCGTTTGTTGCTTTAAAGTCTTGAATTGCCGCTTCAACCGCTTTTTCGTTATCGCCAGCTAGGTCTTTGCTAGATTCAATACCGTCCATCAATTTAGCGTATTTAGAACCCATAAAGCCGTGTAACGCGCTTTCAAAAGCTAATACTTTATTGGTTGGAACATCATCAAAGTAGCCTTTGTTAGCCGCTAACAAAGTAATTGCCATTTTTGAAACGCTTAATGGTGCGTATTGCGCTTGTTTCATTAACTCAGTAAACATACGACCGCGGTCTAATTGTTTACGGGTTGCTTCATCCAAATCAGAAGCAAACTGCGCGAACGCCGCTAATTCACGGTATTGCGCCAAAGCTAAACGTACACCGCCACCCAATTTTTTGATGACTTTAGTTTGTGCTGCACCACCCACGCGAGATACTGAAATACCCGCGTTAATTGCTGGACGAATACCAGCGTTGAACAAGTCAGTTTCCAAGAAAATCTGACCATCGGTAATTGAAATCACGTTAGTTGGAACGAATGCAGAAACGTCACCAGCGGCTGTTTCAATCACTGGCAATGCCGTTAATGAACCCGTTTTGCCTTTAACAGCGCCGTTAGTGAATTTTTCTACATAGTCTTCATTCACGCGTGCGGCACGCTCTAATAAACGTGAGTGAATGTAGAATACATCACCTGGGTAAGCTTCACGGCCTGGTGGACGGCGTAATAGCAATGAAATTTGACGGTAAGCAATCGCTTGTTTAGTCAAATCATCATAAACGATCAATGCATCTTCACCGCGGTCACGGAAATACTCGCCCATTGTACAACCAGCGTAGGGTGCTAAGAATTGTAGAGCAGCTGAGTCAGAAGCAGTAGCAGCAACAACAATTGTGTAAGCCATCGCGCCGTTTTCTTCTAATTTACGTACCACGTTAGCAACTGTAGAAGCCTTTTGGCCAATCGCTACGTAGATACAGGTCATGTTTTGACCTTTTTGGTTGATGATCGCATCAACCGCTACGGCTGTTTTACCTGTTTGACGGTCACCAATAATCAATTCACGTTGACCGCGGCCAACTGGAACCATTGAGTCTACTGATTTCAAACCAGTTTGCACTGGTTGTGAAACAGATTTACGTGCAATAACGCCTGGCGCTACTTTTTCAATCTTATCCGTCATTTTTGCATTAACTGGGCCTTTTCCATCAATCGGCTGACCTAGCGCGTTTACTACGCGACCAATTAATTCCGGGCCTACTGGCACTTCTAAAATACGACCTGTACATTTAACAGTATCGCCTTCAGTAATGTGCTCGTAATCACCTAAAACCACAGCGCCCACTGAATCACGCTCTAAGTTTAAAGCTAGACCAAATGTGTTGCCTGGGAATTCGATCATCTCGCCAGCCATCACGTTTGAAAGACCGTGAATACGAACGATACCGTCAGTTACTGAAATTACTGTACCTTGAGTACGCGCTTCAGCTGAGGTAGAAAAATTTTCTAATCTGCTTTTAATCAGTTCACTGATTTCTGATGTAGATAACTGCATTTATGTCTCTCCTGTGCCTTATGCTGAAAGCGTATAGGCTAAATTTTGTAACTGACCTTTGACGGACGCGTCTATTACGGTGTCGCCAACAATAATTTTAAAACCACCAATGAGCTCTGAATCTACAGTGACATTGGCTTCAATTTTTTTACCAAACTTAGCTTCTAAACGCGCAACCAAATCTTTAACTTCTGCCGCACTAGGTTTAGCTGCAGCAATAATTTGTGCGTCAAGCGTGCCTTCATCAAGCGCTTTAAGCTCTTCAAACGCGCTGGTAATAGCTGGCAAAATAGACATGCGATTATATTCAACCAACACTTTAATCAGGTTTTGTCCCTGCTCATTGAGCTTGTCGCCACACACTTTTAAAAAAGTAGTTTGTAAATCGCTTGCCACAACTTTTGGATCTTGAATGTAGGCTTGCATCTGCGAATCGTTAGAAACTGCAGTGGCAAAACCTAACATTTCAGACCATTTGGCCAACGATTTTTGCTCTTTACCAAGCTTGTAAGCAGCTACAGCGTAAGGCCGTGCGATGGTTGAAATTTCAGCCATGATTTACAGCTCCGCCGCTAATTTAGAAAGCATTTCAGAATGCGTTTTACCGTCAATCTCTTTACGCAAGATTTTCTCAGCGCCGGCAATTGCCAGTGCTGAAACTTGCGCACGTAAACCTTCTTTAGCACGGTTTACTTCTTGATCGATTTCCGCTTTTGCACCCGTAATAATACGGTCGCCTTCTGTTTTGGCATTGCCTTTAGCTTCTTCAACGATTTGAGTCGCACGTTTTTCAGCTTGACCAATAATCTCGCCGGCTTTTTGTTTGGCTTCATTCAGTGTCGCTTCTGATTTCTTAGCAGCCAGTTCTAAAGCACTTCTGCCTTCTTGCGCTGCTGCTAAACCATCCGCAATTTCCTTTTGGCGTGTTTCAATCGCTTTTAACAGCGGCGGCCAAACGAATTTCACTGTGAACCAAATCAACACAGCAAATGCGATAGCTTGTGCGATCAGTGTAAAGTTAATATTCATGTTTAATCCAATTAAATTAAGTCAGTATAAAAATTTGAGTCAGGCGCTTTTATATTACAAGCTTGACTCAAAAAATTAATTTGCTGCTGCAGTAACAACGCTTAATAATGGGTTAGCGAACGCGAACATCATGGCTAGACCAACACCAATAATGAAAGAAGCATCGATAAGACCTAATAGCAAGAATACTTTACCTTGCAATTGTGGAATCATTTCTGGTTGACGTGCAGCGCCTTCTAAGAAACTTGCACACATAATACCGATACCGATACAAGCACCTGCAGCGCCTAGACCAATAATTAAACCAATACCAACGCCTGTGTAGGCTTGAATCAATGCTAATGCTTCCATTTTATTACCCTCTCAAAAATTAAATTACAACAGCTTACTTTTTAAAACTAACTACAAACTTCAAAAATGCAAACTTCTAAACAAGACTAGGCGTTATTGAAAAAATGGTGCGCGGCATACATATTGTATGTAAGCGACATTTTTTCAATAACAACAACGTATTGTGACGAAGTTTTCATTTTTTAATGACTTTCGTGCGCCATGGCTAGATACACAACCGTTAACATCATAAAAATAAACGCTTGTAATGCAACGATTAAAATATGGAATATTGACCAGCCAGCACCTAAAATTGAACCGAATATAGTGCCTGACAAGCCTGTTGCCGCCCACATACCCAATAACAAGAATATAACTTCGCCTGCGTACATATTGCCGAAAAGACGCAATGAATGTGAAAGCGGTTTTGAAACGTATTCGATTAAATTGAACAAGAAGTTCAGCGGCAATACCCAGATTTTGGTACCGAAAGGTGAGTAGAATAATTCATGAATCCAGCCACCAAAGCCTTTAACTTTGATTGAGAAGAAAATCATTAAAATCCATACCGATAAGGCTAAAGCGAATGTGGTGTTGATGTCAGAAGTTGGTACGGCGCGCCATTTTTCAAAGCCAATGCCGTGCATAAATTTAGCGAAGATATCAACTGGTAGGAAATCCATGGCGTTCATAGCGAACACCCACAAAAAAACCGTCAGCGCTGTTGGGGCAATAAAGCTGTGACGGTTGCCGTGGAAAATGTTTTTAACTTGGTCATCCACAAAACCGAATACTAATTCAACAAAGGCTTGACGTTTAGTAGGCACGCCAGCAGTGGCACCGCGCGCTACCCACCAAACAAAACCCATCACCAAAAAGCCCAAGATAACCGACATAATCAGCGTATCGATATGCAATGTCCAAAAACTACCATTGCCAACAGATTGCGCATTAAAACTTAAATGATGCGTAATATATTCTGACGGGGTAAGTGCGTGTTCTGCGTGTTCTGTAGCCATATCAATCCGAATTGCCTTGTTAAAAGGCATCAATTAAAGTTATTTTGGTTTAAATCTTAAAACTTAATTTTTAAAGCTTTGTTTCAACGACTTGCTTAAATTGTTGAGCTACTATCTGTAGTTTCTTTTTTTAATTTATATTTCTAATTCTGTTTTATCTAACTTGCTCATGGCCGCACCCGAAAACAACGCGGCGGCGGCTAAGCCAGCAATTAATGCAAACGGCACTAATTGTTTGTAAACCTTAAACGCAATAAATAGCAGCACAACAATAATGACAATTTTAACCGCTTCTGCTTTAAGCAAGTTTACTAATACTGTTGCGGCTTCTTTACTGCTGCGCTGTGCAATTTTTGACGCAAAATAAGCGCCTATCACAACACATACGCCACCTATAAACGCTGAAAATCCCGCATGTGCTCCAGAAATAATCGCCGCACAAACTGCTACCGCTACCGTTGCAATTAACTGCCATTGCAACATTTTTTTAAATACTTTATTTGAATCTGTGCTGCCTGTTGTTAAGCCTGACGGTGTTTTTTGTTCTTCTGTCATTTAGGTTTTCCTGTCATTTCATTACATTGAAATGGGCTTATCAGCAAAGTCCGCGATTTTGAATTATTACGCGTTTTTAGTCAAGTAGTAAGTGCAAGTTATTGCATAAGTTTCGCGCAAAATGAAACACTTAGCGCGATATTTTGCGAATAATGTCATCTAATTGATCTAAATTGGCATAGCTAATTTTAAGTATGCCAGAGCCGTTTTGTTTTGCCGCAATATTCACGCTGGCGCCAATTTTTTCGCTTAATGTGTTTTGCAAGGCTAAAACGTCATGATTGACAGCGGTTTTGTGTGTTGCTGGCGCGCTAGTTTGTGCTAATTTTTTCACCAAATTTTCAACGTCGCGCACTGATAAATCCTGCTGAACGATTTTATTGGCTAACATAATTTGTTGCGCGGCATCTAAGCCAATTAACGCTCTGGCATGGCCCATATCTAACTTGTTGTGCATGAGCATTTCTTGTACTGGCGACGACAAAGATAAAAGTCGCAGCAAATTAGTAACCGCCGCGCGCGAACGGCCAACGGCATTGGCGGCTTTTTCGTGCGTCATGGCAAATTCGTCTATTAAACGTTTAATTCCTTGCGCCTCTTCTAATGGGTTTAAATTTTCACGCTGGATATTCTCTATCAAGGCCATGGCCAGCGCCGATTCATCGGCGATTTCGCGCACTAATACTGGGACTTCTGCCAAACCGGCTATTTGTGAAGCGCGCCAGCGGCGTTCACCAGCAATGATTTCATATCGGTCGCTTCCAATATTTCTAACCAAAATCGGCTGCATAATGCCTTGGCTGCTAATCGATTCGGCCAACGTTTGCAACGCCGCATCATCCATATAAGAGCGTGGCTGATATTTGCCAGGCTGCAACTGGTCAACTTTCAGCATCATCAAGGCATCGCCTTGAGCGACTTCTTCATCATTTGCCAGCAAAGCATCTAAGCCGCGCCCTAAACCTTTTAATTTAACCATTTTGAATGCTTGCTCCAGCTAATTGCGGATTTTTATTAATAATTTCGGCTGCCAATTCTATATACGCTACCGCGCCTTTAGACGATTTGTCATACACCAATACTGGCAAGCCGTAACTGGGCGCTTCTGCCAAGCGAATATTGCGCGGTATCACCGTTTTATACACTTTATCGCCAAAATGGCTGACTAACTGCGCCGATACTTGATTAGCCAGCATATTGCGATTATCAAACATGGTGCGCAACAAACCTTCAATTTCTAATTTTGGGTTGAGATGCGCGCGCACTTTTTTAATGGTGTTCACCAAATCGGATAATCCTTCTAGCGCATAATATTCGCACTGCATCGGAATCATCACCGTATCGGCGGCGGTTAGCGCATTGACCGTCACCAAATTGAGGGCAGGGGGGCAATCTAGCAACACATAATCGTATTCGCTTACTTTTGCCAGCGCTTGCTTTAAGCGCATTTCGCGCGCCAGCTCATTCACCAGCTCAACTTCGGCACCTGCCAATTCACGATTAGAAGGCGCAATATCAAAGCCGCCTTTTTCACTTTTAACAATCACTTCTTTTAAGGTTTTTTCGCCAATTAAAACATGGTAAATGCTTAGTTTTAAATGTGCTTTATCAATACCGCTACCCGTGCTGGCATTGCCTTGCGGGTCTAAATCCACCAGCAATACTTTTTGATGTTGCGCCGCCAAGCTTGCCGCCAGATTCACACAGGTGGTGGTTTTACCCACGCCGCCTTTTTGATTGGTAATTGCTAATATTTTCATTAATTATTCTTTTAAGCTTTTTAAATATCCATTGTTAGGGACTAGTATTAAAGACTAGCAAATGCCGTTCGGCATCTAAACCCGCCACTTTTAAAGCAAACACTTGCGCAGGTGTTAGCGGCAAACCCTCAAGCTCACTGGCCGGCATAATGCCTTTCATCGCCAGCCATTGGCCATTTTCTGCAATCAAATGTTTGGTTAATTGCACAAATAAAGCAATCTCAGAAAACGCGCGCGAAATCACTATTTCAAAAGGCACATCAGGTTTAAAATTTTCCACTCGCGCATGCACAGGCGTTAAATTATTTAGTCCCAATTCACCTTTTACTTGGCGCATAAAAATCACTTTTTTCTGCACCGTATCAATCGTGGTTACTTGCAGCTCTGGCTTGCAAATCGCCAGCACAATACCCGGCAATCCGCCGCCACTGCCCACATCCAATATATTTTTGCTATTCACATAGGGCAACACGCTTAAGCTATCCAGCAAATGCAAAGTCACCATTTCAAGCGGGTCGCGCACCGCGGTTAGGTTGTATACCTTATTCCACTTTTGCAGCAGCGCTAAATAGGCCAGCAATTTTTGTTGCGCTTCATCTGAAACCGCCAAGCCCATGCTGGCAATGCCTTGCGCTAATAATGCGGCCTGACTCATGCCGCTTGCGTGTCAGAATTAATACTGTTTTGGCTGGCCTGCTTTTTATATTTGCGTTTTAAATACACCAACAATAATGAAATAGTGGCTGGCGTAATGCCCGAAATACGGCCTGCTTGACCGATGGTTTCTGGCTTGTGTTGCGTTAATTTTTGGCGCGCTTCAATACTTAAACCATGCACATCTGCGTAATCTACATCAAGCAGCTTGGTATTTTCACTGCCTTTTTGCTTGGTAATTTCTTCTTGCTGGCGCGTAATGTAACCCTGATATTTGGCGGCAATTTCTACTTGCTCACGCACGGCAGGGTCAAGCTCGCCCAATTCAAGCCCATCTAAAAAGCCTTCGCCTAAGGTTAACATGCCGTCATAACTCACCTCTGGGCGACGCAGCAATTCAAACAAGCTATATTCATGCTCTATCGGTTTACCCAAAATGGCAGCTTGTGTTTCACGTGAAACATCATCAACCGCCACTTGCACAAATGTCTTTTTCAAGCGCTCTTGCTCACGCGAAACCGCTTCTAGTTTTTTTTCAAACGCGGCCCAACGTGCGTCATCCACCAAGCCAAGCTCACGGCCTTTTGCCGTTAAGCGCATATCGGCGTTATCTTCACGTAATTGAAGCCTATATTCCGCACGGCTGGTAAACATGCGATATGGCTCTGTTACGCCGGTGGTAATTAAATCATCCACCATCACACCCAAATACGCTTCATCGCGGGCAGGGCACCAACTTTCTTTGCCTTGCACATACAAGGCCGCATTTGCGCCTGCTAATAAGCCTTGCGCAGCGGCTTCTTCATATCCTGTAGTGCCATTAATTTGCCCTGCAAAAAATAGGCCTTGCACGCTTTTGGTTTCTAAGCTGGATTTCAAACTGCGCGGATCGTAATAATCGTACTCAATAGCATAGCCTGGGCGCAGAATATGCGCGTTTTCTAAACCTTTAATTGAGCGTACTAATGCCAATTGAATATCAAAAGGTAAACTGGTTGAAATACCGTTTGGGTAAATTTCGTTAGTGGTTAAGCCTTCTGGCTCTAAAAACAGTTGGTGCGATTCTTTATCGGCAAAGCGATGGATTTTATCTTCTACGCTTGGGCAATAACGTGGGCCAACGCCCTCAATCACGCCGGTATACATGGGTGAGCGGTCTAAACCGCTACGAATAATGTCATGCGTGCGCTCATTGGTGTGCGTAATCCAGCAGGGTACTTGTTGCGGATGCTGCGCCACATTGCCCATAAATGAAAATACAGGGGCAGGGTTGTCGCCAGGCTGTTCCAGCATTACGCTGTAATCAATGGTGCGGCCATCAATGCGTGGCGGCGTGCCTGTTTTTAGACGGCCCGCTGGCAAACCAATTTCGCGCAAACGTGCGGCCAAGCTAATTGCTGGCGGATCACCTGCGCGGCCTGCGCTGTAGTTTTGCAAACCCACATGAATCAAGCCGCCTAAAAACGTACCTGCAGTTAACACCACACTCTTAGATTTAAAACGTAAACCAATTTGCGTTACTACGCCAGCCGCGCGCGGTGATTCTGAGCCGCCTTCTAAAATAATGTCATCTACCGCTTGTTGAAATAACCATAAGTTTGGCTGATTTTCTAGCTTGTGGCGCACTGCCGCTTTGTACAAAATACGGTCTGCCTGCGCACGCGTGGCGCGCACGGCAGGGCCTTTAGATGAATTTAAAATGCGAAATTGAATGCCGCCAATATCCGTCGCCTGCGCCATTACGCCGCCAAGCGCGTCAATTTCTTTAACCAAATGGCCCTTGCCAATGCCGCCAATGCTGGGGTTGCAAGACATTTGACCAAGCGTTTCAATATTGTGGCTTAATAAAAGCGTTTTTTGGCCCATGCGTGCTGCCGCCATAGCCGCCTCTGTGCCCGCATGACCACCGCCCACCACAATTACATCGAAAATATCTGGAAATTGCATTGTTTCACGCTTAAATTTTGCAAAGAAAGAGATTTTACTGCAAAGAGGCGGTTAAGTCATTTAAAAACAGAGAGATAAAGCAGATTAATCTCAGTGTTTCACGTGAAACAATTAAGAATAATTAGATTAATTAAAGCCTATTTGTAATGCTTTTATGCAGAAAAACTTGAATGTCTTGATAGCTGTTCGCTGCCATTCCAGCGCAGGTTGGAATCTAGGCCCGCAACAAGTTAGCGGCGGCTTAATAGAAAAAAAACTTAACAAAGGTGTTTTTGTTACCAGTCAATTACAGAAAATTTCACCTAGACTGGATTCCAGCCTGCGCTGGAATGACGAATGATTGGAATTTTTAGTTGCTAGGTTTCTTAGTCACTTTTTTGGTTTTGGCATTAAGCGCTGGCAAAAGTGAAGTAATTTGCTGATAACGCTCAAACAAAAACGCCACCCGTGCCGCATCGGTTGCCGCGCCTTTATAGCCGTAAGCCGCATCTACCGCTTTATCTAAAGCCTGATGCGCTTTTAATAAATTAGCTGGCATAGTCAGCGGGTCATATAAATCCGCCAGTGATGCATTAGTGTGCACAGCACGCGCATCTAAAACCGCTTGGGCGGCGCTTACAATTTTGGCGGTTTGTAAGGCATTAGCTTCTGGCCATGGGAAGTTGTTGTAGACAATACTGTTTGAATATCGAAAATCACTTTTTAATCTTCCGCAAGTGTAGCGCAGCCATGCATTGTGAATAGTGCTAGACATAACGCCGAAATGGAATTTATTTGCGTTATAAATTGCTAAGCACAAATTACTAACTATTAAGTCTGGCTGTGCAAATCCGATTGGTACGAATCTTCTTCGCTCTGATGAAACGCTGGGAACGATTAAGTAAGGGCTTTCAACATGAGAAACAAATGCAAACTCTTTGGGATTTTCAGCTAATTGTCTTGTTGCAAGACGGGTACTTTCTAAACGAAACTTGCGCACAGATTTTAAGCGATCAACTATAAATGGTATGTTTCGTATAATTGATGGCGGGCAATCTTTTAACCACAAACACCAGCGCTTATTTCCATTAATAAATTCTTCAGCTCCTATAAACAATCGAATGTACTTTGCTACCTCAGGATTATTAAAACGAAGTGTGCTTACTTGATGTTCATCTAAAATAAAATGCCCGCCGTCTATTGGTTGATTTCCAAAACGTATTGCAGGTACATTCGAAATAGGCATTGTGCGGCGCGGAAGTACAACATCAACTGCATCAATTAAATAAGGGTTTATGTTTTTAACGTTAATTACTTGTGGCTCAGCTTTGATATCCGAATATTCATAGATGATTTTGTCCAACACATCCTGCAAACCAAATCCAATAATTACACAATGCACAGCCGCTTTGCCACGCGCTTCGTTATTCCAGCTAAATGTGCGATGTGCAAAATGAATTTTGATACCTTGCGCTAACATCCAAGACCACAAAACGCCTACCTGCTCACCCTGCGTGATGCTATTGGTTGAAACAAAGGCACACTTAATGTTTAACTCCGTTCGTGGTGAGCTTGTCGAACCATGAGTGCTTAATTGCCCTTCGACTAGCTCAGGGCGAACGGGGTT
>JAYWCF010000205.1:0-12196 GCA_043780715.1 Methylotenera sp.
AAGGCAAAAAGCAGCTTAAGCCGATTGATTATGCATGGTTAAAAGATGGGCTAAATGATAAAAAGGCGGCTGCATGAATTTAGACAATTCGCAAAATTTAGAAGCGTCACCCATTATTCTGCAAGCAAATCATTTGGTTAAAACCTACACGCAAAGCAGTGGCCGTTTTGGCTTTGGTAGCGCGCAGATTAAAGCTTTAGACGATGTTAGCCTTTCATTAAAAGCAGGTTCAACCTTAGCCGTGGTGGGGGAATCTGGCTCTGGTAAATCCACCTTGGCGCGTTGTCTGTTACAATTGCATCCTTTCGATAGCGGCGAAGTGCTATTTGAAGGAAAAGATTTAGCAAAATTAGATTCATCTGCCTTGCGTGCTATGCGAAAAAATTTGCAAATGGTGTTTCAAGACCCTTTTGCATCGCTCAATCCGCGCATGCGCGTAGGTGAAATTGTAGGTGAGGGCTTGCTGATTCATGGCTTGGGAAGTGCGCTCGAGCAAAAAGAAAAAGTGCAGCAAATGTTAGAACGTGTTGGTTTAAGCGGTAGCGATGCGCTTAAATATCCGCACCAGTTTTCAGGCGGACAGCGGCAGCGTATTGGTATTGCGCGTGCATTAGTATTGCAGCCAAAAGTAGTGGTGTGCGATGAGCCCGTTTCAGCTTTAGATGTTTCTGTGCAGGCGCAAATTTTGTTATTGCTAAAAGAATTGCAGCACGAAATGCAGTTAAGTTATATTTTTATTAGCCACGATTTACGCGTTGTGCGCCACATTGCCGATGAAATGGTGGTGATGCATAAAGGTAAAATAGTTGAGCAGGGCAATGTAGTGGATATTTATAATGCGCCGCAGCAGGCTTATACACAGCAGTTATTAAGCGCCATACCAGGGCGTAAAGCGGCATAGTGCTTGGATTGGTAAAAAGTAGATTGCTAAAAGTTAATTAAGAGAGAAAAGTAATGGCATACGATTTAGAAGAACAAGAGCAGTTAGATGAATTTAAAGCGTGGTGGAAAAAAAATGGTAAGCTAGCCACCAATTTAGTATTGGCGGCTTTAGTTGCTTATGCGGCTTGGCAAGGTTATGGTTATTATCAAAACAAAAAATCCACCGAAGCTTCAGTTTTATATCAAGCTTTAGTAGTAACAGACTCAAGCAAAGTAGCTGATATTAAAGTGCAAGCGGCCAAATTATCGGCCGATTATGCCAGTACGCCTTATGCAGGACGTGCCGCGATTCTTTCAGCAAAAGCCAGCATTGCTGCCAATGATACAAAGTCAGCCAAAATCCAATTAGAGTGGGCGGCCAAAAATGCCAAAGAAAGCACCACAAAAGCGATTGCTAGCTTGCAATTAGCTGGTATTTTGTTTGAAGAAAAAAGTTATGACGCTGCTTTAAAAGTGCTAACAGACGATGCTGATAAAGGTTTTATTGGCTTAAAAGAAGACCTTAAAGGCGATATCTATTTGGCGCAAGGCAAAACAGCAGATGCCAAAAAATCGTATGAAACGGCATTAAACGAGTTGGATATACAAGGCAAAATGCAAGTTTACACGCGCCAAAAATTAGAAGCGCTGGGTACTGAGTCAACGGCTACTGAGTCAACAGTTACTGAATCGTCGGGTGTATAGTTGTTGGTTTACATGATGCGTATTTCAAACTATTTTTCTTTCAAAAATATTCCTACTTTTTGCATGGTAGCTGCATTAGCAGTATTAACGTCGTGCAGTACCATTGCTGAACTGAAAACAAGCTTATCGGAAAAAGTATTTGGCCGCGAACCACCGAACCCGCCAGCCAAATTAGAAACTATTAAACCAACATACCTGGCTAAAGTAGATTGGTCTAGCAATATTGGCGATACGGCGAAGTATGATTTCACCCCTGCAAAAGACTCTGATGCGGTTTATGCCGCCAACGTAAAAGGTGAGTTGACTAAATTAGATGTCGCCACTGGCAAACAGCTATGGCGCATTAATATTGGCGAACCTATCAGCGGTGGCGTTGGCCTTGGTGCTGGCATAGTAATGGTAGGCAGCAATAAAGGCTATGTGCATGCTTATGATATTGCTGGGAAATTTTTATGGAAAGCTAAGCTTTCTAGCGAAATATTAAGTGTGCCACGTTATTTCGATGGCTTAGTCATTGTACGATCTGGCGATAATCGTATTTATGGACTTAGTGCAATTGATGGTAGTCGCAAATGGGTTTATGAACGGGCAACTCCTGCTTTATCGTTACGTAGTAGCGTTGGTATTGTGGTGGATGGCGGTGCGGTATACGCTGGTTTTGCCGGCGGTAAATTAGTGGCTGTTCGTTTTGACAACGGCAAAATTCTGTGGGAAGCAACCGTAGCGCAACCTAAGGGTGTAACTGAAATCGAGCGTATTGCCGATATTACCAGCTTACCTTTTGTGGATGGCCCTTTGGTGTATGCAGTGGCGTATCAAGGAAAAATTGCGGCGGTAGATCGTCTGACGGGTAAAGTAGTTTGGAATCGTGATATTTCAAGCTATTCTGGCTTAAGCGCAGAAGATGCTAAAATATTTGTGTCTCATGCATTGGGTTCAGTTTATTCGCTAGATTATACCAGCGGTAAAACATTTTGGCGCCAAGGTGCATTAGCCAATCGCCGCCTAACTGCGCCATTGCCTATGGGTAGTTTAATTGCCGTTGGCGATTTAGAAGGCTATGTGCACTTCTTAAGTCGCGATGATGGTAACTTTTCGGCACGCATTAAGTTGGATGATAATGCGATTATGTCTCTTATTCCTGGTTCAAACTCTTCACAACTCATAGCCGAAACCCGTGATGGTGGCGTTTATGCGGTTAGTGTCAAATAATTAGTCTCCCAATATGCTGCCTACCATTGTTTTAGTTGGCCGACCTAACGTCGGCAAATCAACCCTTTTTAATCGCATGACTAAAAGTCGTGACGCGCTGGTGGCTGATTTGCCTGGGCTTACGCGCGACAGGCATTATGGCCGCGGCATTGGGGCCAGCAAACCTTATTTGGTGATTGATACTGGTGGTTTTGAGCCGACAGCTGAAAGTGGGATTTTAAAAGAAATGGCGCGCCAAACCTTATTGGCGATTGATGAAGCCGATGTGATTATCTTTTTGGTGGATGGTCGCGCTGGTATGACGCCGCAAGAATTTATCATTGCCGATAAATTACGCAAATCGCAACGTCCTGTATTTTTAGCCGTGAATAAAACCGAAGGCATGAATAAAGCCGTGGTTTCGGCTGATTTCCATGAATTAGGCTTAGGCGAGCCATTATCGATTTCTTCTGCGCATGGCGAAGGTGTTAAAGATTTAGTGGAATTGGCCTTAGAAAATTTCCCTGAGCATACGTTTGAAGAAGAACGTACTAATCTTAAAAAACCTAAAATCGCCATTGTTGGACGCCCAAACGTTGGTAAATCTACTTTAGTAAATGCGCTGCTAGGCGAAGAGCGCGTGATTGCGTTTGATGAGCCAGGTACAACGCGCGATTCAATTGAGATTGATTTAGAAAAAGATGGCAAAACCTACACCATTATTGATACCGCTGGTGTGCGCAAACGCGGTCGCGTGTTTGAAGCGGTTGAGAAATTCTCTGTAGTAAAAACCATGCAAGCGATTGAAGACGCCAATGTGGCGATTTTGGTGGTGGACGCGCAAGAAGGCATTACTGAGCAAGATGCGCACGTAGCCGCTTATATATTAGACGCAGGCCGTGCCTTGGTAGTGGCAGTGAATAAGTGGGATGGTTTGCCTGAAGATGAGCGCGAATTTATTAAAAAAGAAATTGATCGCAAATTAATATTTTTAGATTTTGCTAAGTTTCACTATATTTCAGCCTTACGTAAAAAAGGTTTGCCTGAATTATTCACTTCCGTTGATGGTGCTTTTAAAGCCGCCATGGCAAAACTAGCCACGCCACAATTAACGCGTGTGTTAATTGACGCGATTGCGCAACATCAGCCACCTATTAGCCGTGGTACACGACCAAAATTAAAATACGCGCATCAAGGCGGCATGAATCCACCGATTGTAGTAGTGCACGGTAGCCATGTGGATGATATTAAAGACAGCTATAAACGTTATCTAGAAGGCGTTTACCGCAAGACTTTTCAGTTGGTTGGTACGCCATTACGCGTGCAATTCAAACAAGGTGACAACCCCTTTGCCGAGCCAGATAAACGCAAAGCGGGTGAGGGCATTGTAAGTATGCGTCGCCGTAAAACCGCGCAACGTGCTGAGCTTAAAGCCAAAAAAGATATTGAAGATAAGAAAAGATAGAAACGCTGGTATAACGATTAATTCTTTAAACTCAATCTGAAGTTAGTCATTAAAAAAGCCTGCTTAACCAATGTTAAGCAGGCTTTTTCATAGCGCCTTAAAGACTAATACAAACTTTCCCAGAACTTCCACCAAACGCGTTCATCTTGAGTGGCTTTGCCTAATACCATTGGATTTTGCGGATAGTTTGTTTTTAGAATGCGTAATGTATCCTCTTTTAAATCGGTTAAATCCATATGGTCGTAGGCGCTCACACTGATTACCAGCGCCTCTTCAACTGAAGTAGAGTTTGGGTAATACTCTAAAACATATTTAGCACGATTTAGCGCTGCCAAATATGCGGTACGCTTCATGTAATAGCGTGCTACGTGCATTTCGTGTTGTGCCAACGCATTCACTAAATACAACATACGTTGCGTCGCATCTTTGTAATAACGGCTTTTTGGATAGCGCTCGACTAATTCTTTTAGCGCTGCAAACGATAATTTCAGTGTTTTCGGATCGCGGTCGCTGATTTCTTGCGCGGTGTATTTTTCAATCACTCCACGTTCATTAAAGCTGGCTAAGCCTTTAAGGTAATAAGCGTAATCCACATTTGGATGATTAGGGTGCAGTTTAATAAAACGATCAGCCGCAATCACCGTTGAAACGGGGTCTTGTTTTTTGTAATGAATATAGGCGATTTCTAATTGCGCTTGCGTTGCATATTTACCATGTGGAAAGCGAGATTCTAGCTTTTGAAAATAAACCAGCGCTTTGTCATAGTCTTTATCAATCATTTTGGCTTCGCCTTCCGCATAAATACGTTCTGCTTGCCAGCCCCTAGTGTCATCTAATTCACTTGGTGCGCCAAAAATGGAGCAACTACTTAATACAAAAGGCAGCAATAAAGCCCCAATGAGTTTGCAATAAAGCGGTAAAATACGTTTCACTATAAAAACCTATAGAAAATTTAAGTTTTATTATAACTTAAGCCAGTAAAAAAGCCGATGCAAAAACAGATGCCCAAAAAAGAGTTAGCTGCAAACACGCCACTTAATCCCCAACTTAATCCCAGCGTTAAGTTGATTATTCCTATGAGCGCGGGCGGTGAGCGCTTGGATGTTGCTTTGCAACAAATGCTGCCTGCCCATTCGCGTTCGCGCTTACAGGCTTGGATTAAAGCGGGTTTTGTCACTTTAAATCAAGTCGCCGCTACGCCAAAAACCAAAGTATGGGGCGGTGAGCAAGTGGATATTACGCCGCAAGCCAATCCACAAGAGCAAGCGTTTTTGCCTGAAAATATTCCACTTAATATTGTGTATGAAGATGACACTATTTTAGTGATTAATAAGCCATCCGGTTTGGTGGTGCATCCTGCTGCCGGTAATTGGAGTGGTACTTTGCTAAATGCTTTGCTGCATCATGTGCCGCAATTAAGCGATGTGCCACGCGCTGGCATTGTGCATCGGCTAGATAAAGATACCAGCGGCTTGTTGGTGGTGGCTAAAACTCTAGAGGCGCAAACTAGCTTGGTGCGCCAGCTACAGGCGCGCACGGTTAAGCGTGAGTACAGAGCAATCGTGTGGGGACAGTTGTGGCGTAACGGTACCATTAATCAGCCGATTGGCCGCCACTCTCATGCGCGTACCAAAATGGCGATTTCGCGCACGGGCAAGCCAGCTATCACGCATTACGAAGTGCTTGAGCGTTTTGGCGTGCATACTTATTTGCGTTGCCAGCTAGAAACAGGCCGCACCCATCAAATTCGCGTGCATATGCAGTTTTTAAAAGCGCCCATGTTGGGCGACCCGGTGTATGGTATTGGTAATATCATTCCACATAAGCACATGACGCAAACCTTGCGCGATGCGGTGAGTGACTTTAATCGCCAAGCTTTGCATGCTGTAAAATTGGGCTTAATTCATCCTAAAACTGATGAATTTATGGAATGGCAAATTGAGCTGGCAGATGACATGAAAGTGTTGCTTGAAGCCATGCGCCATGAAGATGCACCAACGGAAGATGACGGCGAAGGCTTTGATTTCAGCTATCAAGATGGTGATTATTATGAAGGCGAAGCCGATGATGATGACTTTGACGATTTAGATGATGATGAGTTGGATATTGATAGTGACGAATTAGAAGGAGATTAATTTTGCTTAAAAAAAGTGATTTTATCATTCCCGATTGGCCTGCACCAGCCTATGTGCATAGCTTGCAAACCACGCGAAATGGCGGTGTTAGCGTTGGCCCTTATGCCAGCTTAAATTTAGGTAGCCATGTGCAAGACGACCCTTTGCATGTAGCGCATAATCGCCAATTACTCAGTCAATTTGTGCCTTCTGAACCTGTTTGGTTGAATCAAGTGCATGGCGTTACTGCAATTGATGCTGCCAATGCAGATTGTATTCTCAATGCCGATGCCAGCTATACCAAGCGCCATAATACGGTATGCGTAACCATGACGGCGGATTGTTTGCCAATATTGCTGTGCGATACCGCTGGCACTGTGGTGGCTAGTATTCATGCGGGTTGGCGCAGTTTGTGTGATGGCGTGATTGAAGCTACAGTTGCCAAGTTGCTAACGGCACCAAATGTTAAAGCAGATTATTTAATGGCATGGTTAGGCCCAGCAATTGGCCCAAGCGCGTTTGAAGTGGGCAGTGAGGTTAGAGCGCAATTTATTGCAAAAGATGCGCAAGCAGAATCGGCTTTTCAACCGCAAGCGAATGATAAATGGCTGGGTAATATTTACAGCATTGCCACGCAACGTTTAAATAATGTAGGCATTAATCAAATTTACGGCGGCCAGCAAGAGCAATTTTGCACGGTTACCGATAGCGCACGTTTTTTCTCATTTCGCCGCGATAATGTGACAGGCCGCATGGCGACAATGATATGGCTAACAGCGCCTAAGCTAACTTAGCAGCCAGTTTAGTTTATAATGCGCTTACTTTTTATCACTGTTATTTCAATCGCTTAAGCGTTAGTTTGCATTATTCATCATGATTCCTGATTTCTCTGTTTTACTTTGGATTGTACTTTTTAGCCTATTAGGCGGCGTTTTAAGCGTGGCGGGTGCTGCTTTGGTTGCGCTCAATATTAATAAAACCGCCATTCCCATGCTAATTAGCTATGCAATCGGCGCCATGCTGGGTGCGGTATTCTTAGAAATTTTGCCACACGCGATAGAAGTAGCCACCAGCCCAAAACAGATGACAGCAACCGTGCTGTTTGGCATATTGTTGTTTTTCGCCTTAGAAAAATTAGTACTTTGGCGCCATTGCCATGGTGACCACTGCGAAGTGCACGCTGTGCATACCGCGGAAGAATGTCCAGATCCGCAAACAAGCTTAAGCGCGGACGATTTAAAAACCACAAAATACAAAGCGGTAGCCGTTAAAAAGCCATCTATCAATGCGCATCCGCAACATCACAACCATGATCACGACCGTGGCAGAAGCGGCATGATGATTATGATAGGCGACACTTTTCATAATTTTGTGGATGGTATTTTAATTGCCTCCGCTTTTATGGTGGATATCAAATTGGGCATTGTCACCTCGATTGCCATTATCGCGCATGAAATTCCGCAAGAAGTGGGTGATTTTTTAATTTTATTGCATTCTGGCTACAGCAAAAAACAAGCGTTTATTTTTAATTTAGTGTCTAGTTTGGCCACTGCCGTAGGCGGTTTTATTGCCTATTTTGCCTTGTCACATGTGCAAACTTGGGTGCCCACAATTTTGGGCTTAGCCGCCGCCAGTATGCTTTATGTAGCCGTTGCCGATTTAATTCCAAGCTTACATAAACGCACCGAATTGCGCGCAACCGTTTCACAACTTAGCCTTATTGCTTGTGGCGTTGCATCCATTTTTCTAATTGGCTATTTTTTAGAATAAGCCGCACTACTAACTAAATAGTATTAAAGAGACATTATCAGTATGAAAACAATTACACCCCATCAATCTAATAAACCTAAAGTCGGGTTTGTATCCCTTGGCTGCCCCAAAGCAGGCTCTGACGCCGAGCGCATTTTGACGCAATTGCGCGCAGAAGGTTATGAGATTTCGGCCAGTTATGAAGATTCTGATTTGGTGGTGGTCAATACTTGCGGCTTTATTGATTCTGCCGTGCAAGAAAGTTTAGATGCCATTGGTGAAGCGATTAGTAAAAATGGCAAAGTGATTGTGACTGGCTGTTTAGGTGCTAAAAAAGGCGTGGTAGAAGCCGCGCATCCAAGTGTTTTAGCGGTTACTGGCCCACATGCATTAGAAGAAGTGATGACGCATGTGCACGCTAATTTGCCTAAATTGCATGAGCCGTTTATTGATTTAGTACCACCGCAAGGCATTCGCCTAACACCTAGCCACTATGCATATTTAAAAATTTCAGAAGGCTGTAATCACCGCTGTAGCTTCTGCATTATCCCTAGCATGCGTGGCGATTTAGTTAGCCGACCAATTGGTGAGGTAATGAATGAAGCAGAAAACTTGGTGAATGCAGGCGTTTCTGAGATTTTAGTGATTTCGCAAGATACCAGTGCGTATGGCGTTGATGTGAAATATCGCCCCGGATTTTGGAATGGCCGCCCAGTTAAAACGCGCATGACAGAACTGTGCCAAAGCTTAAGCGAGCTGGGCGTTTGGACGCGCTTGCACTATGTGTACCCATACCCGCATGTGGATGAAGTGATTCCATTAATGGCAGATGGCCTGATTTTGCCTTATTTGGATGTGCCGTTTCAACATGCCAGTCCAAGAATCTTAAAATCCATGAAACGTCCAGCGCATGCCGAAAACAACTTAGCGCGCATTAAAGCGTGGCGCGAAATCTGCCCAGACATTACCGTGCGCAGCACCTTTATTGCAGGCTTTCCGGGCGAAACCGAAGATGATTTTAAAATGCTGCTGGATTTCTTAGAAGAAGCACAATTGGATAGGGTAGGTTGCTTTACTTATTCCGCCGTTGATGGCGCAAAAGCCAATGAACTGCCAGACCATGTGCCGCAAGAAGTCAAAGAAGAACGTTTGGCCAGATTTATGCAAGTGCAAGAGCGCATTAGCGCCGCAAAACTGCAAGAGAAAATCGGCACCATGCAAACCGTGCTGGTAGATGAAATTGTGCGCGATACAGAAGGCAATTTTGAAGCCATTGGCCGCACCAAAGCTGATGCGCCAGAGATTGATGGCGTGGTGTATATGGAAGACGCAGAGGGTTTAACACCAGGCGATTTTGTGGAAGTGGAGATTTATAGCGCGGATGGGCATGATTTATGGGGTGGGCCACCTAGGAGCTAATTAATTGGAACCAGAAGAAACTAAATCAATTACTGAGCTTGAAAATGCTAGAAATCTTGCCTTACAGAAATATGGGCGAAATGTATATAATTTCGCTCTTTTGGAGTCTTGGTTAAAAGTTTTGGTTTCACATGCTGAAATCAGTGGGCATATGAGCGAAATCCCTGACGTTTTAAGTAGACAAAAAGAATCTGTTTACAAAAAAACAATGGGGCAAATATTAAATCAATACATTGAAAAAATTGACCCAAATATTGTATCTGCATATAAAGAGCCTGTTCTAATTAAGGAGCCATATTTTTCTCATAAATTTAGCTTAGAAATTGGCGAATCTGAGTTTCAAGACAAAAAGTTGATTTTGGAAGCTATATCTAAAGATCGCAATGATTTGATTCATCACTTTCATGAGCGTTTTAATTTTGATTCAATTCAAAACTGTCAGAATGCTGTTAAGTTTCTGGATTTGCAGCGTGAAGAATGTTTGCCATATTTTGATGATATTCGAAATCAGCTTATAACCTACGCAGAGTGTCTTAAAATAACTGCCGAATTTATGAGTTCTGAAGAGTTTTTAAAAGCTGTAATTACTGATATTTAATGCTGAGCATTAACCAGCGTGCAGGGTGTGCAAATTGATGTTTATTTGCGCACCATAAATCTAATGTAATATTCTTTTCCGCCTCTAGGCGAGTTACTTTATTTTGCTTGCCCAAAACAAAGTAACCAAATAAAAGGGCACCCCCCTGCCGCTTGTATCCTGCGCTACTCGCAAAAGCGGGCGGCTGCGGAACTCGGGCTTTGCCCTCAAACAGTCCTCGCCGAAAACTCCCGCTTTAGCTGCGTTGCTCGGCGCGTCAAAGGGGAATTAAAGTCAAAACCAACCTAACACCCGTCATTCTGAGTGAAACGAAGAATCCAGTAGTTAAGGTTATTTTAAAACTGGATTCTTCGCCAAAGGCTCAGAATGATGGTGTTTAACGAGTAGGGTGTGCAAACTGATGTTTATTTGCACACCATAAATCTAATGTAATACTCTTTTTCGCCTCTAGGCGAGTTTCTTTCTTTTGCTTAGCCAAAAGAAAGAAACCAAAGAAAAGGCTACCCCCTGCCACGGCCTTCGGCTTCCCTGTGCTGCTTTAAAAAGGTGGGCGCTGTGGAACTCGCCCTTACAAGCCACAAAGTACGTGGCTTGTCGCGGTGCTCATACAGTCCTCACTCAAAATCTCCCAACTTTTTCAACCAGCACAGGCGCGGCAGCAGGGGATTAAAAGTTAAAAGTCAAAACCATGCGCCGCTTCGCTAGTTTTTTCACAAACCTTTCATATTTCTACACCGTCATTCCCGCGCAGGCGGGAATCCAGACAAACCACATGCTTAGCTTTGTTTCAATAGACAATCAATCTAAATTTCACCTTGCCTAGATTTCCGCCTGCGCGGGAATGACGGAAGAAAGTTACTTTTCGTTTAACGCATCGTAAATCTTCTGTGCGCTAATCACCGCTTCAATATTGGTTTCCGACCAAGTTTTAATTGCATACAGCATATCTTTTAAGGTGTGCCCCAGTGGGGTTAAAGCATATTCTACTTTTGGCGGTACAGTGGCATACACTTTTCAGGTAACCAAGCCATCACGCTCTAATCCGCGCAAAGTTTGCGTGAGCATTTTTTGTGAAATTCCATCTATTTCGCGCTGTAAATGGCTAAACCTTTTGGTTTCATCTTGCAATAGAATCACCACTAACACCGTCCATTTATCAGCGATTCTGTTCAATACCAAGCGTGTGGGGCATAGCGCACTAAATGCGCAAGCTGGTTTGTTTAAAGCTAATTCTTCAATAGTGTCCATCTTTTACAGTATCCAAAAAGTACCTATATAATTTTTAAGTGCCTACTTACTTTAAGTGACTATAGCTGATAGCATTACCCAAATCAATTACAACATTTAAAAAGGAGTATAAAAATGACATCAGTTGTGGTGGTTTATCATAGTGGTTATGGGCATACAACAAAGCAGGCGGAAGCAGTAGCGGCAGGCGCTCAAGCCGATTTAATTGCGATTGACGCAAACGGCGACATTGCTGAAGCGGATTGGGCTAAATTGGATGCGGCAAAGGCCATTATCATGGGTTCGCCCACCTATATGGGTTCTGTCAGTTGGCAGTTTAAAAAGTTTGCCGATGCCAGCTCAAAAAAATGGTTTACACAAGAGTGGAAAAATAAGATTTTTGCTGGATTTACTAATTCCGCCACAATGAATGGCGATAAATTTTCGACTATTCAATATTTTATTACGCTTGCAATGCAGCATTCTGGTATTTGGGTAGGTACTGGCTTAATGCCAGCCAATACTAAGGCGGCCAAACATGGCGATATCAATTATGTCGGTGGTTTTGGCGGCGCGTTGATGACATCACCAAGTGACTCAAGTGCAGATGAAGTGAATAAAGGTGACCTAGAAACGGCGCGCTTGTTGGGTGTGCGTGTGGCGGAGTTTGCTAACAAACTTTAGTAATTAAAAAGTGCAATCGCGCTTAAAAATATTCGTTTGGATATAACGCAATAGTTGAAAAACATTGCGTTATTTTTTATTAGTTTTGGCTAAACAAATCAGGCAATATAGGTGCAGGTTTTT
>JAYWCF010000206.1:0-12169 GCA_043780715.1 Methylotenera sp.
CTTTCTAGCTTATATTCTTCTTCTACCGCATCCACAATTAAGTAAATATTGGTATCGGGCTGCTTGGCTAAGTACTCGCTAAAAGCCGTGTAATCTTGATCAATATTGTTAAAAACTTCAAAGCTTTGCAGCTTGTTGCCATGCCAAATACCAGCGGTTAAGCTGGTATTGTTGGCACAAAGAATGAGTTTTTTAGCGCTATTAAACATGCGAATTAATCTAAATTACCTTTTGAAATTACCATTAAATTTAGCCGTTAAATTTAGCCATTAAAGCTTCATTCTACTAAATGAATCGTACACTGGGCCCAGCACAGAAACCATAATAAACGCTAATATTAGCCCCAAAATCACTGTTAATGCGGGTTCTAATAATTTAAGCATTTTCTGCATCAATTCGTTGACATCCCTATCGTAAAAATAACTGATATTTAACAAAGATTTATCTAACGCGCCAGTGCTTTCGCCCACTTTAATCATGCGCACCACCAAAGGCGGAAACAAACCCGCGTTATGAAAGCTTTCTGACATGCTATCACCCGCATTAATTTGGGCGTGCGCGCGGCTTAATGCATCGGCGATTACGCGGTTTCCTACAATTTTTTCGCAAGTTTTAATGGCTTGCAAAATAGGAATACCCGTTTGATACATCAGCGCAAAATAGCGCGCAAAACGTGCCATGATAATTTTATGCAAAATATCGCCGGTTAGCGGCAACTTCAACTTTAAGTAATCAAAGCGATAACGCGCCTCTGCACTTTGCTTAACATACGCCACCGCACCTGCCGCCAGCACTAGCGGCACAGTAATAATCAGCCACCAGTAATTCACAAACGCATTAGAAATAAAAATTAAAATGCGCGTATTTAACGGCAGCTCTTGGCCTAAGCTATTTAAAAATTTCACCATTTCTGGCACTAAATACACCATTAAAAAGGTAACGGCGCCAAGTACAACCACCAATACAAATAATGGATAAGCCAGTAATTTTTTGGTTTGGCCTAATAATTCATCTTGCCATTTAAGCGTGTTAGATAAATTTTCAAACACAGCGGGCAATTGACCGGTTTGCTCGCCCGCGCCAACCAAATTCACAAACACTTCATCAAACACATCGGGGTGCTCGGCCAGCGCTTGGCTTAGCATCTTGCCGCCTTCTACTTCGCCAGCAATAGAGCCTAACACTTTTTGAAAGTATAAATTTTGCGTGCTCTCACGCAAATCATTTAAGCCTTCTAAAATAGGCACTCCAGCGCTGGTTAATTGCTCAAGTTGAAAGCAAAACATCACTAAATCGCGATTGCTGACTCTGTTTTTGGCAAACACGCGATTCGATTTTGCGCTGGATCTAAACGTGATTAAATCTAAACCCATGCGCTGTAAACGCAGCTCTAAATCCACTTCGTTTAATGCATCAATCTGGCCTTGTGCATGGCGGCCAGTTTGGTCTATCGCTTTGTAATTATAGGTTGCCACAATGCAATTACTATTGAGATAACCGTGCCGTTAAATCAATCACGCGCATCACTTCTTCAATGCTGGTGTAGCCTTCTAAAATGCGGCGTACGCCATCATCGGCCAGCGTGGTAAAGCCTTTATCCAGCGCCATTTTGCGTAACTCATCCAAATGCGCGCGGCGTGCAATCAGTGAATCCATTTCGCTATCAATGCGCAATAATTCTAAAATCGCCATACGGCCACGATAACCGGTTTGGTTGCAGCGTTTGCAGCCTTTGTGCTTGTAAATTTGAATCGCTTCGTTGCGTTTTACGCCTAAAATTTTGCGCTCTTCATCCGTTGGTTTTACAGGCTCTTTGCATTGCGGGCATAGCACGCGCACCAAGCGCTGTGCCACCACGCCAATAATATTACCCGCCATAATATCTGGCGAAATACCAATATCGGTTAAGCGCGGAAACGCACCTAAAGCGGAATTAGTGTGCAAAGTACTAAACACTTGATGGCCTGTCATCGCGGCGCGAAACGCCATGGTGGCCGTATCTTGGTCGCGAATCTCACCCACCAAAATAATGTCTGGGTCTTGCCGCATAATAGAGCGAATACCGTTGGCAAAATCCACTTTATTCACTTCCGCCACCGACGTTTGGCGCATCATGCTCACCGGATATTCCACTGGGTCTTGCAGCGTCATAATGTTTACGGTTTCATCATTTAAGTGCGATAACAGTGAATATAAAGTGGTGGTTTTACCGCTACCAGTTGGACCTGTAACGACTAAAATACCCTCTGGCCGCGTCATCATTAGCTTTAATTGCGCCAAAGTGCTGCTGCGTAAACCCATGCGCTCTAGCGGAATAATCGATTTTTCGCGGTCTAGCACGCGCAAAACGATATTTTCGCCATGAATAGTGGGGTGCGTAGAAACCCTAAAATCAATCGGGCGACCGCATAAATTCATGTTCAAACGGCCATCTTGCGGTGAACGCGTTTCAGCAATATCCATGCCGCTAATCACCTTAAGCCGCACCGCAATGCCCGGCCAATAGCTTTTATGAATACTGCGCACTTGTTGCAATACACCATCAATTCGGTACCTGATGCGTAAAAAAGCAAACTCAGGCTCAAAGTGAATATCCGATGCGGCGCGTTTAACCGCATCCATCAATAAAGCACCCACCAATCGCACCACAGGTTGCGTATATTCATCGCCATCGGCGGTTAGGCTTTGGTAATCAATTTCGCCCGTTTCAATTTCGCGCAAAATGCCATCAACCGACAGCTCATAGCCATAAAATTGGTCAATATGTTCTTCTAATTGCGCCTCTGCCGCCATTACAGGCTTAAGCTGAATTTGCCCACCCAACATAGCGCGCAGCTGATCTAGCGCCACCACGTTAAACATATCGGCCATCGCCACAATCATGGTTTTGGTGGCGTCTTCATAAGCCACTGGCAATAAATGGTAACGCCTAGAAAAATCCTCTGGCACCATTCTTAAGGCATCGTTATCGGCAACCACCGTGCTTAAATCGATACTTTCTTGGCCAATGGTATGCGCCACTAAATCGCGCACCATGCTTTCGGACACAAAGCCTAAGCGCACCAATTGGCGGCCTAACGGAATATTATTTTGATCTTGCTCAATTAAAGCAATGCGCAGCTGGTCTTGACTAATCAAGCCCTGCTGCATCATCAGCTCGCCTAAGCGCAATTTACGTCGCTGTTCTGCCATTAGTTAAGTTTTGCCATAAGTTATATTTGAACCATTATTGTTAATGTTATTGTCATTTTTTGCTTTATTGAATTGCTGAAATTCTGGCCTCTAGCGCGGCTTTATCAATGGTAGAGCGCGTTGTTTGACTTAACTGCAATGCGCGCTGATAGTAAGGCAGCGCAAGTTTTGGCTTACCCATTTGATCTAAGCTAATGGCCAAGTTAAAAGAATTATCGGCGTTAGCATTCAGGCGATACGCATCAAAATACGCTTGCTGCGCGGCCGACCATTGATTGGCATCCGCATAAAAATTACCCAATGTGGCGTGCAAACTCGCATCATCGGGTTGTTTGGCCAGCATATTTTTAATGCGGCTTTCATTATTCACATCATTTGGCGCTTGATTATCTAATTGAGCAGCCAAATTAAAGTTAAGCGCTATGCTATTTTTAGGGTCAAGCTCTAATACTTTGCCATACCAGCCATTGGCATCTTGCAAACGGCCTTGCCTTTGCGCAATCGCGCCCAAACCCAAAAGCGCATCCACATTACGCACATCGCGCTGCAATACTTGTTTATATAATTTACTGGCTTCAGTATCGTTATTGGCATTATAAGCATCGTAAGCCCGCATTAGCACAGGGTTTATACCCGCCTGCTCTGTGTTTTTTGACACTTGAATCGATGCGCTTTTTGATGCAATTTGTACCGTATTCACCCTATCCGACTCAAACTGTTTGCTCTCTTTTAAAGCTTGAGCAGGTTGAATTTCATCATCAAAGCCATCAAAGGATTTTCCATTTAAGACTTTTTCATTTTTGGCCAAGCGCAATGTGTTGTTAGCAGTTTGCACTTTTGCGGACTGTTGATTC
The DNA here is from genome assembly GCA_043780715.1 of Methylotenera sp. GTDB lineage: Bacteria > Pseudomonadota > Gammaproteobacteria > Burkholderiales > Methylophilaceae > Methylotenera_A. The sequence continues at coordinate 4,047 of JAYWCF010000206.1, forward strand.
GCAAATATTGAAGCCTGCGAATTTTTTGGCGGGTTTGCTGAATTAGCAGCTGAAGAATTAGAAGCAAGCGATTCAGAAACCACATTTGTAGATGCCGAATTAACACTTGAATTTTCAGCGGGTAAAGGCGCTGTTGCCGTTGGCTGTACTTGAACAGCGACAGGTGCAGGCATTACAGGACGCTGCGCCACAAATTTTAAATCCGATCCGCCATATGGCCATTGATAAAAATAGGCAACAATTGCCGATAGAACAATCACACCAGCACCCACTATAAAAGCGATTTTAGCGTTTTGGTGGTTGGCTTCTATACGCTTGGCCGCAAACACATTGGCCGCACTTTTTTTGCTGGATTCTTGATTAATTGTTTCTGGCTTAATGGTATTTGTATTGCCTGCATTGCTGCTACTTTTACTTAAGGCAGATGACTTGTTTGTGCTACCCACTGGTAAGCGACTGTCGGCCAAAGAGCCATTAGGCTCTTGATTGTATGCTGATAAATCATGGCTAACATGCGCTGCCTGCACGGCGCTGGAGCCTTTTATAGTAGGCGATAACTCTAACTCTAGCGCATTGGCAACCGCCATTTTTTCAGATGCGGCATCGTTTACAGAAAAAGATTGTGTGGCGGCCGGATTAAATGAAACTGGCTGGCGCTTATTGTCAGCATTTTCAGCAGCCTGAGTCAAAGGCTTGTCTGCAACAGCTTGCTTTTTCTGCTTGCCTCTAGCCGTTTGCGCCTCTTCTTGTGCTTTATCTAACGCTTTAATCAGTAAACTCATTGACTAGCCTATCCGCCAATTAGGCACAAATCAATTCGCTTCTTCAAGCGCGTTTTGTAATTGTTGCGCTGGCAAATATTGTTTATAAGTTAACAACTCATCACTTTCTAAACTGGCATTGGTAATGACCGTTGGGCGCAAAAAAATCACCAATTCGGTTTTACGATTCGCGTCATTTTTACCTGTAAACACTTTACCAATACCGGGAATATCCGATAAGCCTGGTACTTTATCGGTGTTCTTAAAAATTTCATCTTGCATTAAGCCACCCAAAATAGCCGTGTTGCCGCTTTTAAGTTGCAATAACGATTCCATCTCGCGCACTTGAATCACTGGCACAAAACTTTGCACACTGCGCACCCCAGTCACTGGGTCTCTGAACGCTGGGTTTGGGTCTTCAACCCTATCTACCTGACGCGAAATGGTCGGCCTAACGTTCACATTCACATCGCCGCCTTCATTAATTTGCGGCGTTACACTCATCACCACGCCCACCGGCACGGTATTGGGTGTGGTAGTAAAGGATTGTAGATTTTGGGCGCCATTGCCGTTTGATTGCGAAATTTGCGCTTGTACGGTGAAATACACCAAGTTATCCACTACTTTAAGCACCGCTGTTTGATTGTTTAACACCATCAATTTAGGGCTTGATAATACTTTTGTATCGCCAAATTGTTTTAAAAGCGTAATCGAAGTGGCAATATTACCAATTCTGCTGACAGGGTTTAAATAACCTGCCACAAATCCAGCTGTGGTTGCTACGCCTAAAGCATTAACTCCAGCGCCAGTCAGCGCGCCATTTGTACCAAATGTACCGTTTGGGCCTAATGTTTGCTGAAATTGAAAACCACTATTGTTTAAATTATTTAAGCGGCTCCAATCAATGCCAGCCTGAAAACTATCGCTCAGTCGAACCTCCACAATGGTGGCTTCAATCAATACTTGCCGTTTTGCGCTACCCATTACCTTGTCAATAAATTCTTGCACTTTTTCATGTTGTTTATTGGTGGCACGCACGCTAATCACACCTGTTTCTGTGTTGGCAATTACATTAGCTGCAAATAGTGTTTTATATTCAGATCGTTGCTGATTGCGTTCTTCAGTTGCGGCTTTTGCCGCTTCGGCTATTGCCGCTGGTGTTGCATTGGCGCCCACATTTTGCGCGCTTGCTTCTGTTGTGCCGCCAAAGCGCGTCACAATCACTTCTTTGTCGGTTTCGGCTAGTAATTCTTTTAGATTTTGGATTAACGATTCCCACAAATGGTTTTTAGACGTGCTATCGACCGAAGTACGCGAGCTGTTATTAGCACCATTTCCGCTGGTACTGGTTGTATTGGTTGATCCATTAGCCCCAGTGCTAGCGCTATGTCCAGTGCTAGAAATCTCAGCCGCTGCGCCAATAAAACCCTTGGTATCACGATTAATATTCACATAATCCACCTTGTAAATACGCAACACAGGCTGATCTGGCGCAATGTAGAGCACATTGTTTTCCATTTTGTAGGTCAAATCGACTTGCTTGGCCAAGCGCTCTAAAATGGCAGGCAAGGTTTGGTCTACCGCATTTAATGTGGCGCGGCCCTGAATACTGGGGTGAATATCAATATTCAGTTTGCTTTCGCGCGCCAGCGCAAACAAAATCTCTTTTACTGGCACTTCGTTCACCACAACGCTATAAGTTTGCAGCTTGGCGGTGGCTTTTGGCACTGGCAATTGTGGATTACTGCGAATGGGTTTCGGAATTGGCGCACTGATGGCCGCTGCTTGTGTAGCCGCTTGGTTATTTTGTTGAGCTGGCAAACTGCCATCGATATGGCCTTTTGAAGTAGGGACTTTTGATTGATGTGCACAACCAACAGCAACCATGCTAATTGCGAGTAGTAAGCTTATTTTAGCCTTAACTATTGGACTGTTTTTGTTCTGCACGTCGCGCCTGCTCTCTAATAACCACATACCTTGTGTTATCGCATATGCTGGGCTAAATTGCAATAATAAGCGCTTGAATTGCTTATAAGTTATAGTTATAAAAGATAGTCGCTAAAGAGCTTTTTGTGTTTCTTTAAGAACACCAGCAATGGTGCGGAGTTGCGGCTGGTTTTTTTGAATATCGGCCGGCAGATTTTTAAGCGCTTTTGTGGCCTCTAGCCGATTAACAAAGCTGCCGTACAAAACTGTTAAAAAAGGTTGCGTGCTGCTGCCCTTAATCGTTGTTGTGCGATACACATACAAATTATCCAACTCCACCTGCTGACTTAAGCGGTTTAAATCATTCAAAATTTGCGCATCGCTGTAGCCGCCTAGTAGCTGAATACTGACTGTTGTTGGCGGCTGGCTGCTTAACCAAGATTCTGTTGCCGCTAAACGGCGGCCTAATATAGTTTCTTCTGGCGAAGTTGATTTTGCTGCTTGTGCTGACGGCAACGCGGCAACTGGCGTGACGGGTGCTACATCAGGAGTTGCAACAGGGGTTGCAACAGAGGGCGCAACATTAGTAGCAGACGCCGCTGCAACCGGAACCACTGCGACTACCGCTACCGGTGCTGGATTGGCTGCCGCAACAGGTTCCATTTTATTTACGATTGGCGCACTTACTTTTTCAGCCGGTTTTTCTTTTACAGCCGATTTTTGCATAAACGTACTTAACCAATAGCCGCACGCCAAGCCAACTAGCAATAAGCCAATCCACATAAGTAGTTGCGCTGGCTTTGCAGTAAGCTTAGCTTTTTCGGCACCAAATTCGCTATCTTTTATGGCGGCGCGCACTTGTTTTTGTGTCACTTGGTAAACATTATCGGCAAAAGCCGCCAGCAAGGCTTTATCGGCCAGAATATTTACACGCCTAACCAAGCCCTGCGCCGATGAAGCAATGCTTTTAACGGCTGATTTGGTAAATAAATGCGGCCCAAAATAACCCGCGGCGCGCAACCTAAATATCAGATATTCGCTCCTTTCTTTGGGCTGAAGCGGCGCTAAATTAAAGCTATGCGTAATGCGCTCGCGCAGTTGGCGGATATGGGTTTGGTTTAGATTATCATCCAGCTCTGGCTGACCAAACAACACAATTTGCAGCAATTTATCGTGATTGGTTTCTAAATTTGATAGTAGCCTTATTTCTTCTAAGGTGGCCAGCGGCATGCCTTGCGCTTCTTCTACAAAAATCACCACTTGCTTACCCGCCGCATGCCGCGCCAATAAATGACTTTGTAATACTTGCATCACTTTTAAACGGTCTGCATTTTTGGGCAGTTTTAATTGCAGCTCAAAGGCAATGGCATGCAAAATATCTTCTGGCGCCACGCTAGGGTTGGCCAAGTAAATACTTTCAATTTTCTCTGGCAACATGGTTTGCAACATGCGGCACAACATGGTTTTGCCGCTACCAACCTCACCCACCACTTTAACAATGCCTTCGCCGTTTAAAATGGCGTAAATTAAAGCATCTAAAACAGCGCCACGCTTGCCGCCCGTGTAGAAAACATCGGTATTGGGGGTGATTTTGAATGGCGGCTCTTTTAAACCAAAATGGTCGTAATACATGCTATAAAAAAATCATTTTTACGTTATTTTTCTTCTTGTAGCTGAATGCGGCTATACAACGTGGTGCGATTAATGCCCAGCATTTTGGCGGCTTGGCTTAAATTGCCATGCGTGATTTTCATCGCCGCTTCTACATAGGCTTTTTCCCATGATTTCAATACTTGGTCTAAATTAACATTGGCCTCATTTTGCAAATGTTGCAACGCATAGCCCGATAAATCGCCACTATTGCTAACAACAGAGCCATTACCTAAGCCGCCGCCATCAATCTCATTTTGGCGCGATAAATCTAATTCGGCCGAAAGCTGTACTTCGTTAACTGTTTGCCCAGCGTATTTAGCAATGAGTCGAATAATGATATTGCGCAACTCGCGCACGTTGCCAGGAAAGTGATAACTTAGCCAGCGCGATTGCGCTTTTGAATCCAATTTAAACGATTGTTGACCGGTTTCGCGCGCGTAAAAATCATTAAAGTGTTGCAGTAAAATCAGACTATCTTCAGCCAAATCGCGCAATGGCGGCACTTTTACCGCAAACACACTTAAGCGATGGTATAAATCGGATCTAAAATTACCAGCGCGCACTTCGGCGCGCAAATCTCGATTGGTGGCGGCTACCACGCGCGCTTTGCTTTTACGCACTTGGGTTTCGCCCACGCGGGTGTAGTCGCCATTTTCTAGCACACGCAACAATTTAGCCTGCATTTCAAGCGGCAGTTCGCCAATTTCATCTAAAAAAAGCGTGCCTTCTATAGCATCTTCAAAATAGCCTGTATTGGCATTATTAGCGCCAGTAAACGCGCCTTTGGCATGACCAAATAATATGGATTCTGCCAACATAGGCGAAATGGCGGCGCAATTAATGGATAAATACGGTGCTTTGGCGCGCTTGCTAAAACGGTGGAAATTGCTGGCAACGCGCTCTTTACCGCTGCCAGATTCGCCCTCGATTAATACCGGAAAAGGCGAATCGGCAAACTGGCGAATTTGCGTAATTAAGGTTTGCATAGGCAAACTTTCACCCATCATGCCGCCATTTTTGTCTTCGGCTTTTTCGGTTTGCGCTTGCTCGGTTAACTCAACACTTTGTACTTTTAATGAATTTAAAAGCAGCTCTTTTAGCTTATCTACATCACAAGGTTTGGGAATAAAATCCAACGCGCCTAATGCCAGCGCGTGTTTTACATTGACATCATCACTTTGGCCAGAAAGCACATGAATTTTCATGCTGGGCGAGTGTGCCAGCAACTCGCCAATCATTTTAAAGCCTTCATCTGGCTTATGTTGTGATGGCGGCAAGCCCAAATCGACTAAAGCCAGTGCTGGCGGCTCATCTAGCTGCCTTAATAAACTTTTTGCCTGCGCGCGCGAATCGGCTACGCACACTTCAAAGTGTTTGCTCAGCACATAGTGCAAAGTATCGGTAATGAGCGGGTCATCATCAATAATAATGAGTACGGGACGTACGTCAGCCATTGATTTATCCTTATGATTGATACGATTATTGGTTTTTTGTTAAGGATACTATAACTTTTAAAATGCAGGCTATCAATGTTGGGATTTCAATAGCGATTGATGCGCAAAATTTATTGAATTTTGCTTACTTTTCAGCTTTTAAAAAGCATTCTGCAGTGCGCCAATTATTCCAGCTTAAATCGCTAAGGTTGGTGGCTATTCTCCTGATGATTTTTTTGCCTATTATGGCGCGACCGATTAAAACTAGAGCGATTACTACCCGTTTCAAATCTGCCCCTGTTGGCATATGGCCTAAGCTGGCCAAACCGATGCGCTGGCCTTACGCCCAATATCCACGGCGGTATAACGGATTGCTCAGACGCCAGCGTTTGCCTTTCAAGCAACTCTAACTTTTGCTTTTCAATGGCAATTGCTTGTAACTCTCTGTACTCTTTTTGTTGCTTTTCGCGCTCTAATTCCGCCGCAAGCGCCCGCTCTTGCGATAGCGCATTAGCTCTATCCAACCGCTCACGCGCTAAAATTTGGTCCTCTATCGGCGCATCTGGCACATGTTTAAGCGTGCGCAAGGTTTTATTAAGGCACGGCTCATCTTGATACGTTATTTGATTTTTGCTGTCCTTACAGACGAAAATCTCCGCCTGCACCGCAAATGGCAACATGCAAGCCAACATTATTAACAATTGATTCATCGTTAATACCTTTCATATAGAGATAAAAATATCTGATGCAATGCATGAATGTGCACAATTTGAAAGAGGTCGACCTAAAAGGTTATCTCATGAATTAGAGCAATAGAGAAAAAACTAAAAATCGATTTAACTCATTCATATTTAACTGAGAGCCTTACCTGACATTAAAATTTATATAGAAGAAGCTTCGATAATAGCAAGTCTTGGCTTTAAAATAAGGCAATGTCAATAATCTATAATGTGTCCAGTAATTGCCAGTTTGAAAGTTAGCCGTAATTGAAAAAGGTCGTTGGATAAGATTAAATGAATAACTATTTGTAACCCAACTAAGAAATTAGGTTTTTTTACTTCACAACACAAATTTAGTTTAAAGTATATTCGTTAGCCCACAAAGGAATATGAAGAATTTTCTTGGCAACAATGTAGTGCAATCATGAAATATTTACTGGCCGCGAGAGCGGTGGAGAATGATTGATGGACTATACTTTGCAATGGACTGCGTGCGACAAAGCGACAAACGTTCTGGCTGAGCTTGGACGAACTGAAGACTTAATGTTCTCACCTAGCGGGAGGCGATTGGCCTTGGCCGGGTTCCGTGCCAACCGAATAGCTATATTTGAGATCGGGATTGATACTGCCGCAAACGGATATAGGGTTCGCCTCACAGACGTTGTCGAAATCGTGGCGCCTACCTTGAACGAGCCCCACGGCCTGTGCTTCCTAGATGAACATACGCTGGTCGTCGCCAATCGCCTCGGCGACGTAGAGACCTTCGTGGCCCCCGCGCCGTGCGCGACGAAGACGCGGCACCACGTGTCGGCGCGGCAGAAGTTCGGCGACGGGTCGAGCCGTCTGATTCACACTCCCGGTTCGGTGGCGGCCTACCCTCTTGACAGGCACACGGTCGAGTTGCTTGTCTGCAATAATTACATCAATACCGTGTCGCGACACACTCTTGATCGCAGGCGCTGCTACGAGGCGACGAGCGACGCTGTTCATCTGGCGCATCGGCTTGATTGCCCTGATGGTATTAGTGTATGCCCTGATGGCACTTGGATCGCTGTTAGCAACCACAACACGCACAGCGTTTTGCTCTACGACCGCTCGCGGGCGTTGCATTCAGACACCGAGCCAGACGGCATCCTTTATAACGTCCTCTGCCCTCACGGAGTGCGCTTCACCCCCGACCTTGAGCACATTCTTGTCGCCGACGCTGGAGCGCCCTATATCAACGTCTATAAGAGGAACGGCACGAGCTGGAAAGGCAGGCGCGACCCAACTAGCTTGTTTAGGGTCATGAACGATACTGTGTTTGGGCAAGGTCGCCATAACCCACAGGAAGGAGGACCCAAAGGCATGGACATAGATCCGCGCGGACGGGTACTGGCAGTCACCTGTGAGTCACAACCGCTCGCCTTTTTCGACCTAAGCAACGTAGTGAGCAGTCACTGTGCACCAGCGCATCGCCATCTACCACAGCTACGCCAAATGAAGTGGCGCATTGAGGCGGCGGTATTCAACAAACTCGGCTACATCTCGCGTAAGACGGCTTAGGCTAGCACGTAGTCTTTAATACTGAGGTGGAAACTATTGGACGCTGTTTCCACCACTAATCTGGAAAGTATTGCATGCTGTTTGAC
>JAYWCF010000207.1:0-4496 GCA_043780715.1 Methylotenera sp.
CATAACGGCATGACCACACATATTTTAATAAGCTCATGCCATGCAAAAACTGCGAAACATGCGTGAGTTCATGCCCTAAAAGCTCTACGCCGCGCTTGGTATTAGGCTGGTAAAAACCGTGACGAAAATAAATGGTGCGGCCCAACACCACCGCGCACATACTGCGGCGCAGCCAAAAAGGTACTTTACCATCCAAAATTCGCGCTTCGTTAATGACAATCTGCGCAAAATAGGGGCTAAATAAAGCGCGCTCTTGCTGGCTTAATGGCCTGCCTTTACCTTGACTAATCACTTAAAATCAACCGCCTAAAGCATGCAAAATAATGCGCCTGTTTGCTGGCATATGCCGGTGCTCAAATAAAAATATGCCCTGCCACTGACCAAGTGCCAGCTTGCCATGCAAAATGGGAATCGACAAACTAGTTTGCGTTAACGCACTGCGCACATGCGCTGGCATATCGTCTGGGCCTTCAACGGTATGAATAAATAAGTCATCGCCATCTGGCACCAAGCGCTTAAAAAACGCTTCCATATCCACTAGCACGTCCGCATCATAATTCTCATTAATCAACAAACTAGCCGATGTGTGTTGAATATACAAAGTGAGCAAACCTGTATCAAACCCCAATTGATTAGCCCAATCCAACACTTGCGGGGTAATGTCATACAACTTGCGACCTTGCGAATTAACGCTAATTTGTTGTGTGTATTGCTGCACTTATTTAATGCCTTAATGATAAATAATGTTTAGATTAGCACAATCTATTATTTATATTGATAACGCTAAACAGTATAAAAACTAATCAGCACTGATAATGACAGCGCTGCAAAGGCCTAGACTTTAATAAAAAAGCCTAATGCGTGTGCATTAGGCTAGGTAGAGCTTAGGCAATTAGGGTTGTTTTGCAAGCTTATTACCTTGGCATTAAGCCGATTTATAGTTGTTAAGCAGGTTTTCTTAAGCAAAAACCAAGCGCCACTGGTTGATACCAATGTGAACCGCCTACTGCATAAGCATCGCCCGATACATTACCTATGATGGCTCTATCTGAAGTAGTTAGCTGCACCACATAACCGCAAGCTGTCATGTTTTCGGTAGAAAAACTCCATGTACCAGATTCGCCCGTTAAACTAGGGCCTGCCGTTGGTGTTAAATGTGCCGCACCACCGCCATTACCTAACACAACAATCGAAACACCGCTGTAATGTTCATCCGCCGTCTCGTAAGTGCCACTGATGTCAGCACCTATATTAATATCCGAACAGGGGCCTTGATCCATGGTGATAGTAGCGGTCGGCACCGCATTATCCACACGCACTTTAACCACTTCTGATGAATAAACAATGGCAGGATTGACGGGATCTTTAACGTCAATACGTAACCAGCGATAAGGATTAACATCACCCGCCGTGTGCAAAACGCCCATAATGTCGAGAAGAACGATTGTTTCTGCTGGGTTGACTGACTCTTTCACTGGGTCTACTTGATAATCAACAAAGCCATCTGCTGAAGGAGTTAAGCTAATTTGTTGTGAATCAGCCCATATACCTTTAAAACTTTGCTTGGTATTAATAATATATGCATTGGTTACAGGATTAAAATTAACACCATCCACGCTAGCCATTAAGCGATATTTAAGCTTAGCAGCGCCGCTGCTAGTATCTGGTGCATTACTAATATAGCCGCTAATCCATAATGAATTTGCAAACGGTGCTTTGCTATAGCCACCATTACTTAATAAGCCTGTTGTTAAGTCAATCTGATCAACGTTTTGGCCACACACTTCGGTAATAGCCGGGGCTGGCAAGCCAGTGTTGTTGGTTTTTTTGGCACTTAGCAAAACGGTGGTTTCTTCTGCATTGCCCCAAATGGGTTTGTAATTTGGCGTATTGGCTGGTGGTGGCGAATTCCAAGACATGATGGCGCGCATCTTGGCAAAAACAGGGCCTTTTTGGCATGAGTTACGGTATTGATCTAAATTAACCGGCAATAAAACAGCATAATGCAAACCGTTTTTGGGCATCTCATCCAAGTCGTACACTGTCACCGAAGACAAGCCCATATCTTGCCAGCCCGCGCCAAAATCCATGTAGAAACGAATAAATTCTTGGCTACCTTTGCTGCAAAGATTGCCAGAATAACCGAGCGTCTTTTTAACTTTCAAAATACCCACTAAGTGATCGACCGAGGCGCGCGGTTGCAAGCCAATGCAATTAAGCTCTTCATAATCAATATTGCCATCGGTATTTTTAATTGCGCCAATTACTTTAGACCAATCAATATGAACACCTGCCATTTTTAACAAGGGATTATTTTTAATGTTAGTCGTCGGTAATGCTTGTAATTTGCTCAGTTTAGCGGGACTTTTTGCTAACTCTGTCAATGTTGGATAAACCGCGCGGTGTAGTTCAACACCACCTTTTTCATAGGTGGCCAACAAGCTAGGTAATGCTACCGATTGCGGTTTAATTGAAAGGGTTTGTTTTGGATGAATGGCAGTGCCAAAATCTTTTATGAATTCATTAGAAACAAAATCTTTTAAAACCAATTGACTGGCTGGGCGCACCAGCACATAGGCATCTACTGCATTACCCCAAACTGGGTTGTAACTGGGCGTGTTTGGCGGAGGTGGCACATTCCAAGACAAAATGGCCCGTGCTAATATTTTATTGGCTTTTTTGCACGTCATTTTTTCGGGCTTAATTGGCATTTCTAACGCATATTCTAATCTTCCTGCTTGCTTCACATCGTGTACGGTAATACTGGTAACACCTTGATCTTGCCAGTTTAATCCATCATCGTAAGACAAATAAAAGCGCACATATTCTTGCGAACCAGCCGAACACAATTCACCCGAATAGCCGTTTTCTTGGTTGATATATAGCACCGTTTTAAGTAAATCAAATTGCGGCTCTAAACCTAGACAACCTAAATTTTCATAATGCGTATTGCCCATAATAGGAAATACGGCTTTAGGAAAATTATTAGCATCTAAATTACCAAAGTAATTAGGATTAGAAATAAGCAGCTTGGTAAAACTGCTGCGGTGAATAGTTAAGTCCTCATTGAGAACTTGCCTGATAAATGGTTGACCCATGATTTTCTCCAAAAGTTAGCGTTAACCTACACATGTTTTAAAACTTAAAACAATTCAAATGAAAGGCATTAAAAAAGCTAATGTTCTGCCTGTTTCATTTTTAGATTACGCGGCTAGCGTTGGATTAAACAGTCTGCACATGCATACATTTAATGTGTTTTAGGCATCTTTTGAAGATAGCCAGCCTTGCTCTTCTACCTTTTTAATCGCGGCGTAACGACAATGCACATCTAATAAATCCATGGTGCGTTGAAACTCAGTGCGTATAGTAGAAGGAGATTTATTCAGGTGTTGCGCAATCACTTTGGCATCGGTGGTTTTAAGATAAAAGCAGGCGTGCATTAATTTATTAAGCGCTGGCGTGAGTGGGTTGCAGTTGGGGTTGCTGTTAGCGGTGTGATTCATTTTTATTTTCCTAAAGCTCTTAAATAGTTAAGAAAACGCAGTCTATACCTGTGAAATAATCACAAAATCCCCTAAACAAGGGATTAACTTTATTTTTCAATTGCTCTGTATGCCAATAAAATCCAGTGTTTTAGCGGCATTCAAGCAAACGCGATACCTGCTAACATAGCATCCCCCAAATGGGGTCTTGGTAGTGAATGTAAGCTTTAAGGTATAAAATAATAGACGAATAATCGTTTTAAATTAATGACTGAAAGGCTCTGAAATGAACAATATCGCGGCCATAAATGGCCATAATCCTGACTTGGATTTAACGTTTGAGCGGATTGTTGATGTGCCAAAAGAAGCGATTTGGGCGGCATGGACAACGCCTGAATTGCTAAAACCGTGGTTTTGCCCATTGCCTTGGAAAACGGTGGATTGTGAAATTGATTTGCGCGTTGGCGGCATTTTTCGCACCGTCATGCAATCGCCAGAAGGCCAGCAGTTTGATAATGCAGGCTGTTATTTAGCCATTATTCCAAATCAAAAATTGGTTTGGACCAATGCTCTTAAACCCGGCTTTAGGCCAGCCAAACAAGCGCCACCAAATCCAGATCATGCCTGTGAAGAATTTATGATGACGGCGATGATTTTATTGGAAACCGTTGCAGGCGGCACGAAATATACAGCGAAGGTAATGCATGCGCATACCGAAGCGCGCATTAAACATGAGCAAATGGGCTTTAAAGAAGGCTGGGGAATGTGCTTAGACCAGCTAGTGGCGATGATTAAAAGCAGCAACCGCTAAACATAAAGTTTAAGTACAAATTAAAAGCGCCTGTGCAACAATTAGTTAGCACAGGCGCATCAAAATCAAATATAAGCTATTTCAATCAATACTTTTTAAATCAACAGCTTATTTACCAACCAAACGGGGAACCATAGCTTAAACCCCAACCAAATCGGCTACCAAAACCTCTGTTGTAACGGTAAAACGGGCTGCCATAAAAA
>JAYWCF010000208.1:0-4496 GCA_043780715.1 Methylotenera sp.
GCTTTATGCAGATTTATTTAGCACTTTCTGGTCGGTAATTTACGTGGCAAAACCGCTTACAATTTAAGTTGTATGATTTTAAAGTATCGCTAAAACGCACTATTGACCGCAAAGGCATTAACAAATTAATCAAGCGCATAAAAGGCCAAGCTTAAATTTAATCTAATGAAAATCATGAGTGATTTTTCAGTGCTTTAGATAGTGGCATATTATTGAAGTGGCGTACTATTTGCTTACGTTATGCAGTTGTGAAAACACAGCGAACGGATTTTAACCTAAGGAGATTACTATGTGGACAACACCAGCTGCTACTGAAATGCGTTTCGGTTTCGAAGTTACAATGTACGTAATGAACAAGTAATTTTTGTTTACGTATTAAAAAAGGGTGCTTTAAGCGCCCTTTTTTTGTGGGCGCAAGATTTGAAAATGAGATTTTAAAAGTAGGTTTAGAAATACGCTTTGCAAATTTCTGTTACAAACCTCACGCTTTATAAGCAAGTTGCAATCGCTTGGAATATACTTTGCCTATTCAATCTGTGAGTAATGCAATGACCGCACTTTTTATCTCGCACGGCGCGCCAATGTTAGCAATTGAGCCGGGTGAAACAGGCAAACTGCTGGCCGAATTAGGCGCATTTTTGCCGCAACCAAGTGCCATTTTAGTGGCTTCAGCCCACTGGGACACGCAAACGCCTACCATTTCTAGCACTAGCCAGCCTGAAACGATTCATGATTTTGGCGGATTTCCAAAACAATTATATGAAATTGAATACCCTGCAAATGGCGCGCCTGCTATGGCAAACAAAGCGGCCGATTTGCTTAAGCAGGCGGGCATTACGGCAAAAATAGACAGCAGGCGCGGTTTAGATCACGGGGCGTGGGTGCCGTTGATGTTGATGTATCCAGAAGCGAATATTCCAGTGGCGCAAATTTCGACTCAAACTGGGCAAAGCCCGCAAGCGCACTTTGCGCTAGGGCAAGCCTTAAGTGCGTTGCAGGCTGATAACGTAATGTTGATTGCCAGCGGCTCTGCCACACATAATTTGGGTGATTTTTTTAGCGCGCAGCGCGATGCTAAAACCTTGGATTACGTGCCTTTGTTTGCCAATTGGCTGGCTGAAAAAATTGAGGGCAATGACAATGCCGCACTGCTTGATTACCGCCATCAAAGCCAATATGCGGTAAAAGCGCACCCAACTGAGGACCATATTTTGCCGCTATTTGTGGCACTTGGTTGGGCAAATGGTGTGAAATATCAGCAGGTTAAACGCTACACGCCAGAAAACACGTATGGCATTTTAGCGATGGATATTTATCAGTGGGATTAAATATCAGTGTTTTTGAAATTAAGGCGATTAAACTAAAATCCTAATTCCTGAACCATCTATTTTGGCAATACAAAACTTTTAGGCAACAGCACCCAGATTTTGCCTTGCTGTTTCATGGCACCGGCTTGCTTGCCTGCAACTTCACCCGCGCCCCAAAAGTAATCGGCGCGTACGCCGCCTTTAATGGCGCCACCAGTGTCTTGCGCTACCATCAAGCGTTTAAGAGCGGTTGTGCTATTGGGTTGTGTGGTCGATAAAAATAGCGGCGCTCCTAAGGGAATATATTTGGGATCAATCGCCACGCTGCGTTCGGCCGTAATGGGCACGCCCAGCGCACCAAGCGGGCCTGGCAAGCCAGCAGGTAATTCTCTAAAAAAAACATAGCTTGGATTACTATTGAGCAAATCGCGTAATTGGCCTAAATTATTGCGCGCCCAATTTTTAATACCCTGCATCGATGCTTGGTCAGCCGTTAATTCACCGCGCTCAATCAGTAAACGGCCAATGGAATTATAAGCATGGCCATTTTGATCGGCATAACCGACATGCACTTGCTGACCATTATCCAAATTAACTAAGCCAGAACCTTGAATATGCAGGAAAAACACATCAATAATATCGTTAATCCACACAATTTCACTGCCTGCTAAAGGCGATGGAATAGCCTCAATTTCGGCACGCGTTAGGTAGGGAATAAGCTTTTTTGCGCCTTGTTTGGTGTCGATTAACTTGCCCCTAATGCGCTTAAATTTTAGCTCAGGATAAATATCGGCCAGCTCAACCGTCACAATATCTTTAGGTTGCGCGTATAAAGGATAAGGATATTGCGACGATTGCTTGCGGCTGCCCTGAAGCAAAGGCTCATAATAACCTGTAATTAATCCAGTATTTTCGCCCTCTGCGCTGGTGGCAGCGTAAACATCAAACTGGGCGGTTAAATAAGCAATAATAGCCGCATTTGTTGGCTTGCTTAGCGCTTTGGCCGCCGTGCAAGCCGCTTGCCAATTTGGTTTGTTTTTTACCGTTTGATTGGTCGCTGATTGATTAATCGCCGATTGATTAGATAAAGTACTGCAGCTTTGCAGCCATGCACCCCAAGCCGCCGTTAAATCGTCTTGCATTAAACCATCAATATCTTCCCACTTGGCCGGTTTAAGCAAGCTGTAATCAGGCACCGTTTTAACGTCTTTTGTTTCTGTGGATTTTGGCTCTGGCTGGCCGGCTGGCGGTAATTGAACTGATGCTTGGCCTTGCGGTGGTTTGGGTTTTGCAACGCTTGGCTTGTTGTTTTTGTTGGCGCAAGAGCCCAAAAACAGGCCTAACAAAATGATAATTAACAGGCGTTGCATCTACTAATACACTTAATGCAGCACTCTTGGCTGCGCTAACAAAAATGGCTCAATAAAGGCTTCAAACGGCGTTCCGTCAACGGCCACCATAAAATAGCTACCGCGCATTTCACCTTCTTGCGTGGCTAAAACGGTACCGCTGGTGTATTCAAATTGCTGATTCGGATTTAATAGCGGCTGCGCGCCCACAACGCCCAAGCCTTTTACTTCTTGCACATGGCCGTGGCTGTCTGTAATCACCCAATGGCGGCTAATTAACTGCGCTGCAATATTGCCAACATTGGTAATGGTGACGGTATAGGCAAACGCAAACTTATTTTCATCCACACTCGATTGATCGGGCAAATAGCTTGTTTGCACAGATACTGAGAAGGCGTACTGGTTTTGAGCCGTCATTAAGCGATTAATCCTGCGGTGGGTGAGCTTGGGCTGGCTGAGTATAGTTTTTTAGGCATTCTGCCAGCAAGATACGATTCGCGGCCTGCTTCAATGGCTTTTTTCATGGCACCTGCCATCATTACCGGGTCGCGCGCTGCCGCAATGGCTGTGTTCATTAACACACCTGCGCAGCCAAGCTCCATCGCAATCGCCGCATCGGCCGCACTGCCAACACCAGCATCTACCAGCACAGGTATTTTCGCGTTTTCAATAATAATCTGCAAATTCCACGGGTTTAAAATGCCCATGCCAGAGCCAATTAGTGAGGCCAATGGCATTACGGCGCAGCAGCCAATGTCTTCTAGTTGCTTAGCAATAATCGGGTCATCCGAGGTGTAAACCATCACATCAAAACCATCTTTTACTAACACTTTTGCCGCGGCAATGGTTTCAATCACATTTGGATACAACGTTTTTGGGTCGCCTAATACTTCCAATTTCACCAATTTATGGCCATCTAATAATTCGCGCGCTAAGCGCAAAGTGCGCACGGCGTCATCTGCCGAATAACATCCAGCCGTATTAGGCAAATACGTAAATTCTTCTGGTGGCAAATATTCTAGTAATGACGGCTCACCCGCGGTTTGGCCAATATTAGTGCGGCGAATCGCAACCGTGACAATTTGTGCGCCACTAGCATCAATAGCCGCGCGCGTTTCGGTAAAATCTTTGTATTTACCAGTGCCCACCAACAAACGTGAATGGTAGGATTTTCCTGCAATAATGAGTTGTTCTGACATATTTAATGACCATCTTAAAATTTTAATAAAACCTGAATTTACTTAACCGCCACCTACCGCGCCTACAATTTCCAGCTTATCACCGTCTTGTAAAAACACATCGGCAAACTGGCTACGCGGCACAATTTCGCCGTTTTTTTCAATCGCCAAACGCTTGCCAACTAAATCCAACTCAGCAACCAAGCCTGCTATTGTCAAATTATCAACATTAAAAACTTTAACATTACCATTAATTATTATGTTCATTATTTAACCGTTTTTAATCGTTAGTCATTGCTAACTGGTTGATGAATGGCTGTGTATTGGCTATTTAAGCCAAAAGTAAATAACTAATAAATTTACTTTTTGTGTATTCCGCAACAAACTTTGCGCGTTAATGACCTAAAGTTCATGATTTTATTGAATTATTCACTAATTACATCAATTGAATGAATTTTTTTGATAAATTGTTTTCACATGCAACAGAAACAAAATTTCTGTTGTTTTATTTCCCAAAAGGATTTTTTAAGGAAGTCATAATGCAAGCACTAAATTTAAAACCTGTCTCAAAACCACAATTGTTAAGCGAAATTTACGAACCACCACTGAGCCAAAAGTCAGATAAAGTTAAAGTCCAAGAAGCGAATATTTTAAACTTACAA
>JAYWCF010000209.1:0-4451 GCA_043780715.1 Methylotenera sp.
ACTGCGCCCAAAATTGCAGGTAAAAATTTAGCCAATCCCAGCTCAATTATATTATCAGCCGAAATGATGTTGCGCCACATGGGTTGGCTGGAAGCCGCGGATTTAATACTTGCTGGCGTGGCGAAGGCAATTATTTCAAAACGCGTAACAGGCGATTTTAGCAGCCAAATGGAAGGTGCAACCCAAGTTGACACAGCCGAATTTGGTGACGAAATTATCGCCAATATGTAGTTTTATTGAAGTTGTTTTATTAAAAAAAATGGCTCGCGTTGCGAGCCATTTTAGTTTTATATTTTATATTTTATATTTTATATTTTAGCTAACAATTCAACAACTTATGCTTTTTGAATATTAGAAGCTTGCTTGCCTTTTGGGCCGTCAGTTACTTCAAAACTCACGCGCTGACCCTCATTTAGGCTTTTATAACCGGCCTCTACAATCGCAGAAAAATGCGCGAATAAATCGTCGCCGCCGTCATCTGGCGTAATAAAACCAAAACCTTTTGAATCGTTAAACCATTTTACGGTACCAAGTGCCATCTCACAAATCCTTACAAAAAAACCAATAAAACCACCAGCGCAAGCGCCCCAAAAAGGTAGAATCAACACTATATAAACCCTGAAGATTCAAATACCTAAGGCGCTTTTATAGGTTACAAATTGTAAAAAGTCAAGCACGTTTCTGGTTGTGTTGTTTTAATGGCGACTATTATTGTTGTAATTAGTTAAAGTTTGTTAAAAAACCTTGCATTTTCTTTACAAAAAAAAACTAAAAGTGCATCATTACAACAAGCTAGAACTAGTATGTAAATTAAAACAATGTTGTTTAAGTACAGTAGTTTATACTGCATAAATTAAAAACAAGATTAACAATAAAATTCAATAGCAATTTGAAATGAGCAGATCTCAATGGCAGCAACTGCATCAACAATTAAACTAAGTGGTCTTGCCCGAATCTTGGTGCAAGAAAATCTGCTATCGGAAGTGGAAGCAACAGCAATTCAGGCACAGGCTAATATCGCTGGAGCACCATTTATTACGCAGGTAATTGCCAGTAAAAAAGTTTCTGCCGAAAAAATAGCTGAAACTACATCCCGTTCGTTCGGATTCCCCTATTTTAATTTAGATGCGTTTAATGCCGATTATTTGCCTACCAAATCAATTGATATAAAATTGATGCGGGCTAACCGTGTGATTGGTTTGCAAAACCACAACAATATTTTGTTTGTGGCTATTTCTGATCCAACCAATTTGCATGCGCTTGATAGTGTGCAATTTCAAATGGGCATGACACTATCGCCAGTGGTGGTTGAGGACGACAAGCTTGGTAAATGGATTGATAAAATAGCCGAATCTAAAGACGTGTCGATGTCTTCGATGGATATGGACGGCGATTTTGACCTGGGCATTGGTGGCGGCGAGATAGAGGCTGAAGCCGATAACACGCAAGAAGTGGACGATGCGCCTGTTGTTAAATTCTTAAATAAAATGCTGTTAGATGCGATTAATATGGGCGCGTCAGACTTGCATTTTGAACCTTACGAAAAATTTTATCGTATTCGTTACCGCGTTGACGGCATATTAAAAGAAATTGCGCAGCCGCCATTGGCAATCAAAGATAAGCTTGCCTCGCGCATCAAAGTTATTTCTAGCTTAGATATTTCTGAAAAGCGCATCCCGCAAGATGGACGCATGAGGTTGGTGTTGTCTAAAATACGCACCATTGATTTTCGCGTAAGCACTTTACCGCTGATTCATGGCGAAAAGATTGTGATGCGTATTTTGGACCCGACTAGCGCCACGCTGGGCATTGAGGCGCTGGGTTACGAGCCGCTGCAAAAAGAACGTTTACTCAACGCGGTTAGTCGCCCTTATGGCTTAGTCTTGGTTACTGGCCCTACTGGCTCAGGCAAAACGGTTTCGCTTTATACTTGCTTAAATATTTTAAATGATCCTAGCGTGAATATTGCCACTGCGGAAGATCCCTGCGAGATTCCACTGGCGGGCATTAATCA
Source organism: Methylotenera sp. (assembly GCA_043780715.1). Classification (GTDB taxonomy): domain Bacteria; phylum Pseudomonadota; class Gammaproteobacteria; order Burkholderiales; family Methylophilaceae; genus Methylotenera_A. Next base: position 2,015 of record JAYWCF010000209.1, read on the forward strand.
GGTGAGCGTGAACGACAAGCAAGGCCTTACTTTTGCCGTCGCATTAAAATCGTTCTTAAGACAAGATCCTGACATCATCATGATTGGTGAGATTCGCGATTTAGAAACTGCCGATATGGCGATTAAAGCCGCCTCCACAGGCCATATGGTACTATCAACCTTGCACACCAACGATGCGCCATCTACGCTGACACGCTTACTAAATATGGGCGTTGCACCTTTTAATATCGCCTCTGCCGTGTCGTTAATCACCGCACAACGATTAGCCCGCAGGCTATGCAAAAGCTGCAAAGTACCGTTAGATGCACCTAAAGAAGCCCTGCTGGCTGTTGGCTTTATTGAAGAAGATTTTAACGAGAAATGGCAATTGTACGGCCCCAAAGAGGGTGGCTGTGAGATGTGTAATGCCGGCTATAAAGGCCGTGTTGGTATTTACCAAGTGATGCCAGTAACCGATGCCATTAGTCGCATTATTATGTCGCAAGGCAATGCGATTGATATTGCCGATCAAGCCCGCGCTGAAGGCGTCAATGATTTGCGTCGTTCTGGCATATTAAAAGTGATGCAAGGTTTAACTTCGGTTGCTGAAGTGGAAGCTTGTACTAATGAATAGTTAAACGATTAAACCCAATATCAAGCAATTGGCTAGTAATAAATTTTAAAGTGCTTTTGCACAATTAGTTAAGGATGCAATATGGCGGCAAGTGCCAACAAGAAAATCACCTACCATTGGGAAGGTAAAGATAAAAAAGGTAAAGTAATAAAAGGCCAAATGCGCGCTGCGGGCGACTCATTCGTTAGCGCTACGTTGCGCCGTCAGGGAATTATCGTTACCAAAGTTAAAAAACAAAGTAGCTTTGCTACCAAAGGTAAAGTTACCGATAAAGACATTACGCTTTTCACCCGCCAACTCTCCACTATGATGAAAGCAGGTGTGCCTTTACTGCAAGCTTTTGATATTGTTGGTAAAGGTCACAGCAACCCTGCGGTGGCTAAATTGCTCGGCGACATTAAAGCCGATGTAGAAACAGGTAGTAGCTTGAGCGCCTCGTTCCGTAAGTATCCGCTTTATTTTGATGCCTTATTTTGTAACTTAGTAGGGGCTGGTGAACAAGCGGGTATTTTAGATACGTTGCTAGACCGCTTGGCGACTTACAAAGAAAAAATTATGGCGATTAAAGGTAAAATTAAATCCGCCCTTGTCTACCCTATTTCTATTATCGTAGTTGCATTCGGCATTACTGCGGTCATTATGATTTTTGTGATTCCCGCTTTTAAAGAATTATTTGAGGGCTTTGGCGCAGATTTACCAGCGCCCACATTAATAGTAATGGCAATATCTGACATTTTTGTGACGTATTGGTGGGCGATTTTTGGCGCCATTGGTGGTGGCTTATGGTTCTTTTTTTACACTTGGAAGCGCTCTGAAAAAATGCAATCCATTATGGATAGGCTCACTTTAAAACTGCCTATCATTGGTTCCATCATTCGCAAAGCCACTATTGCACGCTTTGCACGCACGCTATCTACCATGTTTTCTGCGGGCGTACCTTTGGTAGAGGCGCTTGATTCAGTTGCTGGTGCATCTGGCAATCGCGTCTATTATGACGCCACTAAACGCATTCAAAGTGAAATCAGTACAGGTACTAGCTTGACTGTTGCGATGCAAAATGCCGATGTTTTTCCTAATATGGTGTTGCAAATGACGGCGATTGGTGAGGAATCTGGTGCGCTAGATTCTATGTTAAGTAAAGTGGCTGACTTTTATGAAGCTGAAGTAGATGACGCGGTTGATGCGATGTCAAGCTTAATGGAGCCAGTGATTATGGTGATTCTAGGTGTCCTAATTGGTGGTTTAGTTGTTGCAATGTACTTGCCAATCTTCAAGCTGGGACAAGTGGTTTAACAAGCAGTTATCGCTATTTTTTAGTAATAAAAAAGCCGCATTTAGCGGCTTTTTTATTACTTATTCGCGACTACTTCTTCGCAGCCGCCTGCAAGCCTCGTTCAATTTCTTTATAAGGCTGCGCGCCCATCATACGTTTTCCGTCTGCAAAAAATAGTGTGGGCGTGCTGCTTACGCCTAATTTTCTTGCCAATTCGCCCACTTTTTCTAGTGGCACTTCGCAATTACCTGTGGTTTTGGGCAATTGATTATTTAAAATCCAATCATTCCAAGCTTTTACGCGATTATCCGCACACCAAATACTTTTAGATTTTGCCGCAGAATCGGGGTGCAATTGCACCAGCGGATACAGAAAAGTATAAATGGTCACATCAGTGACATTGCTTAATTCATTTTGCTCTAAGCGCTTGCAATACGGGCAATCTACGTCAGAAAACACCACCAATTTTCGACTGCCATTGCCTTTAACCACTTTAATGGCTTGGTCTAGCGGCAGGCTATTAAAATCAATTTTAGTCAGCTCATCCATGC
>JAYWCF010000210.1:0-4450 GCA_043780715.1 Methylotenera sp.
CTATTAAGCCAGCCACAATCAGCAGTGCGCCGCATGCAACGCGCCATGTGATGGCCTCTTTTAATAGCCACCATGCCAGCAATATGGCAATAATGACACTACCTTTATCGATTAACGCAACAGTTGCTACATCGCCCACTTTAAGCGCTTTATAATAAAAAATCCAAGACCCTGCAGTGGTTAAGCCAGACAAACCCAGCCAAATATAATTAACTTTTTGCAGCGATTTAATTTCGGCCGGCACAACGGTGAGCCATGCAAAAAGCAACACAAACAAGCAAACGAATAATGTACGAAGTGCTAATCCTAATTCTGCTGAGATTCCCGCTAAACCTTGCTTAGCAATCACAGAAGTGAATCCAGCAAAGCCAGCCGAAATGATGGCATATAGTACCCAACGATCCATATGTGCACTTTCTTAGGTTAGTGTGTTGACATCTATTGTTGAGTCGCCATCAATGGCTAGCCGCTGGCGCGGCGCGCTGGGGAAAAATAACAATAGCCATAATAATGACGGCGAATAAGGTGGCCGATGCTGTAAAATGACTCATATCAAGCCCACCTTTTATAATCGGTTTATCCAAAAAGTCGCCCACCACCGCGCCCAGCGGTCTAGTGACAATAAAGGCTGACCAGAACAAAAATGTTCTGGATACATTACTGACAAAATAGGCAATGGCCAATGCGGCTAAAATTCCGCCAAATATAAACGCCGCGCCTAAATAGCCCAATCCTGCCGTGTCTGCTGTCCAATCCCCAAGCGCGGTGCCTAATGTTTGTGAAAACATAATCGTCACCCAATAAAATAGCTCTGCTTTTGGGGTGTTAATTGTATTAATGGCAACCGAACCCATGCTTTTATACCAAACCGCCAGCGATGAAAGTAACAGCGCTAATAACAAGGCTGAACCGCCTGTATAGCCGATTCCCAAAGAGCGCGTGGCATAATCGGCCAGCGTGGTGCCCACTGTGGTGGTGGCGATAATGGTGGTCCAATACAAATATGGGTGAAATTGCTTGGCTTTAATTTGCGCCGCCACTGCGACAAAAAAGATAGCGGCAAAAATAAAGGTGCTAAGTAAATACCCCAAATTGAGCGACATAGAAACCGCATCACCAGCAGTTTCGCCTAACGTAGTGGCTAAAATTTTAATTAACCAAAAAACTGCCGTTAATGCTGGTACTTTATTAATAATTTCTGGTAGCTTGATCAGGTTTAAATTATTGTTTGCCGTATTGTTCAAGTAAATTATTCACTTTTCGATTGATTATTTAGAATCTACGCTTATTTTAGCGGCTGTTTTTAATATCTATATATTGCATCAGCATGTCTTTTTTCGCCGCACACATTTTTGCGTCAATTTCAAACGACACCAATAAACTACAAAATAAATCATCATGGCTTAAAGCATGCTCTCTGTAAGGTACCAACTGCTCTTTTGTATAATCAAAATACTTGCCCATCCACACTATGGCAGGCACATGCGTTTGCTCTTTGGGCGCAATCATATAAGGCGCGGCATGCAAATAAAAGCCATTTTCGCCCAGCGATTCACCATGATCACTTACGTACAGCATGGATGTAGCAAATTGTTCATCGTATTTTTTTAGCAAATCAATTACATTGGATAAAAAATAATCGGTGTACAAAATCGCGTTATCGTAACTATTGTCTATTTCTTGCCGGGTACAATTTTGCAGCTCGCCAGTCATGCAAACGGGCTTAAAGCGCTCAAATTCTTTTGGGTATCTTTTGTAATATTCTGGCCCGTGATTACCCATTTGATGCAGCACAATCAAAATATCTTTGCCGCGTCTGCTTTCAATAAATTTATCTAAGCCGCTTAACATACCAATATCGCGGCATTCACCTTCGCAATTTGGGTTTAGCGTTGGGCTTTTAAAATCTTCATATTTCAAGCGCGTTGCCACACCTTTAGAATCTGAATTATTATCGCGCCACAAAATTTGCACGCCATGATCAAACAACACATCTAGCGCATTTTGTTGGTTTAGTGCAGCTTCTTTACTGTACCCATCTCTCCCTAAAGCCGAAAACATACAGGGTACAGATACGCCCGTAGAAGTGCCACAAGAGCTTACATTGCTTAAACTCACCACATTTTGCTTAGCTAATAAAGGGTTGGTTTCACGCTGGTAACCATTAAGTGAAAAACGGTCGGCACGCGCTGTTTCGCCCACCACTAAAATCATCAACTCTGTTCGGGATGTTTTGCCTACTTTTACGGCATCTGTGGCGATATGTTTAAGCACAATTGGGTTCGCCAACTTTACTTGCTGGGTTAAATATTTAATCACCGAATAAGTGGTGTAGGTTGGGTTGGCATAAAAACGCGTAATTTTGTGCTCACGAATAAATGAAGCATAGCCCGCTGTAAATGGCGCAATAGCCACTACTATTACTAGCAACATTAGGCCAAACCAACGTAATTTAGATTGCAATTCTTGGCGCATGCTGGCTGGTTTTGGGCAATAGCGAATAATCAACCAAGCGGGAATAACGCCTAAAAATAGGGTTCGTAACGCTAAACTCATGCTTAATAAGCCGGCAAATTCTTGCGGATTGGTTTGCATAATATTGTCTATCATCACAATATCCACAATCACGCCAAATTGATCCATATAGTAGGCAGCTTGCGAGGCAATGATTAAAAACAGCGCCAACACCCATCGCGTGGCTTTGCCGTGGCAAATAACCAAAAAGAAAATGGCGGTTAATGCACTAAAAAATACGGCTAGCGAAAGCAAAAACGGCCAGTTGTGCGGTGTAAATGGATAAATTTCGACTATGCGGCTAAAAAGCGACCAATTAGCGGTAAGCATAATAAAGGCGGTTACCACTAAAATGGCATGGCTTTGCGTTGCTGTTCTGAAAAAGCTAGGCAAGTTAAAATTGCGCATGCTTAATTTGGATAATGGATTGCGTGTAGCGGTCATTTCAATGCGTTTCTATTCATGGTTGAAATTGGTAAAAAAGCATGGCCAGCCAAGCAGGTTGCCCAAACCAGCCATGCGCTCCAAAGGTTGTGTGATAAAAAATGTTCACCGCGCATCATTTGCGTCCAACCCATTACAAACCCTAAAATTAGCGCAAGCATCAGCATGCTTTTTGCAAATCTTGGTTGAACATCGCTAAAGGCAAAATAAAACGCCATTAACGCAAAGCCTCCGCTAGCATGGCCGCCCGGAAAGCATTTACCCATTGCCACGCCATTTGGCAGTGCATCAAACATTTGCAAATAAGGCAAATGGCCGCCATATGGAATTAAATTGCTTGGGCAACCGTGGATGCTATAACTTTTTAATATTGATATGGCCGTTGTGCTAATCAGCATCACAATAAAAACCCAAAAAAGCCGCGACTGGTAAGCTTTTAATGGGGCGTAGATATTACCAATAATACTTGCCAGCAAGGTACTAATTGCTAGCGCAATTAGCGCATATTTTAAGCCTGAATGCATCACGCTTTCTAAAAACCAGCTATGTTTTAAAGCAAACTGATGATTAATCGCATTAAAATAAGGTGCAATTAAGCGTTGGTCTAAGCCTGTTTTGGGGTAAATTAACAGCAAAAATAGCGCACTCACCATTAACCAAATAAGCTGTTTTTTAAAGCCGTATTGCGAAGCAGATAAGCCAAAACGCATTATGGAGCGACCTTATTTCCTTTTGCTGGTGTAGCAAAATGGGTTAAATCTTGCATTACTTGCAGACTAGCTTTTTGCTTTTTTTGTAACCGTTGATCTACATCGGCGTCGGATAAATTTTTATCAACAGATGCAGTAATCATCAGCTTAAACAATCTATTGTTATTAACAGGGTTCACAATTTTCACTTCGCTATACGCATAAGCCAACTTGTTCTAATTGGTAATATACACATGATTGCGCGTTTAATTGCTAAACAAATTAATTTAGCAGAAGCAATCTGTTTAGTACCGATTTCCAACAAACAAAATTTGGCTTAAAGCATTGGTTTTTATGACTGCTTTATTTTTATTAAGCAGAATGAACAGCCCAAAAAAGCCGCTAAAAAACCAACCGTAATGCTTGATTAAATTTTTCAGTAATGAGTGCTGTCTTGTAATGGCTCACTCAATAATATGACAAAGGCAATGATTTGACTGAGGTTGAGTTGGATTTTAATACCAAACGACTAATAGCAAACAAATGATTGTTTAAAAAATCTGTTAAATTATATCTAAAATGGAAAATATAGTTAATGAATCATGCAAAATTTGTATACATGATGAAATGGCATTAAGTTATAACGATTTAACACTCTTAATCGCGCAAATCAGCATGCAAATTCCATCGAAAATCGCCAATAATCCAATCGCTATTGTTATCGACAATCACCCCGTTTGGGTGGTGGTTGATTTGGCTGCGCTGGCTTGCGATGCAGCACTGGTGCCTTAACCCAGTCTTTT
>JAYWCF010000211.1:0-4439 GCA_043780715.1 Methylotenera sp.
GCGACCCTATTTCTTTTGCTCAGCCAAAAGAAATAGGGGAAAGAAAAGGCTGCCCCCTGCCATGGCCTGCGGCTCCCCTGCGCTACTCAACTAATCAGGCGGCTGCGGAACTCGCCTTCAAAATCATTCAGGCTCAGACAGTCCTCGCCGAAAACTCCTGATTGCTCTGCGTTGCTCGGCATGGTAGAAGGGGATTAAAACCATACGAAGTTTGAGGGTTTGTCGGGCGTTAATAGCGAGGCGTAAGCTGCTAATCAGAGCCGTCATTCTGAGCAAAGCGAAGAATCTAGTTTTTGTAGGGTGGGTAAACTGCCTTTGCTCACCTTGTTTTCGGTGATTAGGTGTGCAAATTAATTCATTTTGCACACCCTACGCTCGGAAGGTTTAGCGTTTCCAGTGGCTATGCGCTTTGCGCTAACTCACAATTTTATATCGTAAGTAACCCATTTTGTTTGCGTAGCAAGCTTGTCGTAGGTATTCCGCGCGCGATAATTGTTATCAGCAGTAATCCAGCGGATAACAGACCAACTTTTTTCTTTACCAACTTGCACTACCGCATCGATTAGTTCTTTGCCAATTTGGTTGCCTCTAGAACTTGGTGCAACAAATAAGTCATCTAAGAATCCGCCAACTGAGGCGGATAGGGGTCGAGAAAACGAGCGGTAGTGTGCAATGCCTACAGCTTCGCCTTCATTATTTAATGCGATAAAACCTTTAACTTCATGGTTTTCATTGAGTAGCCACGAACAAACTTCATCACGCATTTCTTTTGTTTGCGTCACTTGATAAAACTCGGCGTAGGCTGAATATAGAGCGCACCAAGATTCATAATCTGACGGTGAAATTGAGCGAACAGAAATCATCGGTAATTAAGTATTTAAAAATTAAAACCGAATACTTTATGCTCTCTTATCAATCGTCACAAACTCACGTCTGGCTTCACCCGTATATAACTGTCTTGGGCGGCCAATCTTATGTTCGGGGTCGGCGTTCATCTCAGACCATTGGGCTATCCAGCCTGCGGTGCGGGCTAGGGCGAAGATGGCGGTGAACATAGAGTTTGGAATGCCCATGGCGCGCATGACGATACCGCTGTAGAAATCGACGTTTGGGTAGAGTTTGCGTGAAACGAAATATTCGTCTTCTAAGGCGATTTTTTCTAATTCCATGGCTAATTTAAAAATAGGGTCATCATGCAAGCCCAGTTCATTCAACACTTCATAACAGGTTTTTTGCATGATAGAGGCGCGCGGATCCATGCTGCGATACACTCTGTGACCAAAACCCATTAAGCGGAAGCTGTCGGTTTTATCTTTGGCGCGTTTGATAAATTCGCCAATGCGCGAAATATCACCCATTTCTTCTAGCATTTTTAAGGTGGCTTCGTTAGCGCCGCCGTGTGCTGGGCCCCAAAGTGAGGCGATACCCGCCGAAATACTGGCAAACGGATTAGCGCCGCTAGAGCCAACTAATCGAACCGTTGAGGTTGAAGCGTTTTGCTCATGATCGGCATGCAGAATTAAGATTTTCTCAAACGCTTTGGCTAAAATCGGGTTTGGCACATATTCTTCGCAAGGCGTGGCAAACATCATATGCATAAAGTTTTCCGCATAATTGTATTTATTTTGCGGATACATAAACGGCTGGCCTTGGTTGTATTTATAGCTCCAAGCGGCAATAGTGGGTACTTTTGCCAATAAACGATAGGCAGAAGCAATGCGGTGTTGCGGATTATAGACATCCATTTGATCGAAATAGAAAGCCGACATTGAGCCAACCACACCAATCATTACCGCCATCGGGTGCGCATCTCGCCTAAAGCCACGAAATACATTACTAAGCTGGTCATGCAACATGGTATGACCGCTAATTAAGCTGGTGAACTCGGCCTTTTGCGTGGCATTTGGCAATTCGCCATGCATTAATAAATAAGAAACTTCTAAAAAGTTACAGTGTTCTGCCAGCTGCTCAATAGGATAACCGCGATGATAAAGCAGGCCTTTTTCGCCATCAATAAACGTAATATTCGATTGGCAAGCAGCGGTTGCCATAAAGCCAGGGTCATATGTGTATACGCCATGTTTGCCTAGGCTGCGAATGTCAATGACATCGTTACCCAAGGTGCCAGAAAGCATGGGCAATTCAATCGGCGCTGCGCCGTTATCAAAGGTGATGGTGGCTTTTGTTGGTTTTGTGGTCATAATCAGTCTTTATATGCTTTTAATTCTTTTAGGTTAAGCAACAATAATACCAAATGTTTTAGTATTAAAAACGCTTAGGCTGAATATATTGCGCCAAGCACACGCAAACCTTTGGCGCCAGTAACGGCAGGTAAGTTGCTGGGTTTATGCTCAATGGTTTGTTTAGCAAGCCAGGCAAAGGCGGCGGCCTCAACCCAATCTACGCCTACGCCCAATTCAGCTGTAGTTGTCAGTTTTGTGTGGCCTAATAATTGTTGTAAATGCTGAATCAGCAGCGCATTGTGCGCACCGCCGCCACATAAATATACATCATCTACATTGCCACAAAATTGGGCAAGCGCATCATAAATGGTGCGTGCCGTTAAAGCTATTAAGGTATGCGCAACATCTTGTGGTCGGTAATCAGCTTTGCCCAAATGTTTGGACAGCCAAGCATCGTTAAATAAATCGCGCCCAGTACTTTTTGGTGGGGGTAATGCAAAAAAGGGTTCAGCCAGCATTTGCAATAATAGTGGCTCAATTACCTTGCCTGTGGCTGCCCATGCGCCATCTGCATCATAATCTTTACCTAAATGCAGTTTTATCCAAGCATCAAGCAGCATATTGCCGGGGCCGGAATCAAAACCCAGCACATCACCATTTTTGGCTAAATAGGTAATATTGGCAATGCCGCCAATATTAATCAGTGCCCGATTCGATTGATTTGAGCCAAAAACCGCTTGATGAAAAGCGGGTACCAATGGTGCGCCTTGGCCGCCTGCAGCAATATCGCGGCTTCTAAAATCTGAAACTACAGTAATATTAGTTAACTCTGCCAACAGCGCCGCATTGCCAATTTGCAAAGTAAAGCCAAGCTCTGGCCGGTGGCGAATGGTTTGGCCGTGGCAGCCAATGGCGGTAATTGCATTGGCGGCTAAATTTTGCTTGGCTAATAAGGTATTCACCGCATCAGCATATAAAGTGGCCAGCGTATTGGCGGTTAAAGCCGTTATTTCCAGCTCATTATGGCTAGGGCTATGTAGATTTAATAACTGGGATTTGAGCGATTGCGGAAAAGCTAAAAAGTGAGTTGTTAGCACTTTACATTGACCATCATTCAAATCGCAAAGCGCCACATCAACGCCGTCCAAGCTGGTACCAGACATAATGCCGATAAATAATTGTGGCATATCCATTACTTAGTCTGAAGAAGCTGATTGTCTGCGATTCAGCATTTCGATTTGCGCCATTAAGCCTAAACTTTGCTTGTCAAATTCGTGCTTAAATTTGCCTTCAATCGGAATGCTCATGGGCAAAGCTACTTTCATTGGGTCTTGATGTTGTTTGTTTACTAAAAATTCGTAATGCAAGTGCGGGCCTGTAGCCAAGCCAGACATCCCGACAAAACCAATAATATCGCCTTGCGCAACGCTCATGTTTTTACGCAAGCCAGGCGCAAAGCGTGATAAATGGCCATAAACCGTGCTAATGCCGTTTTCGTGTTTCAGTACAATCACATTGCCATAGCCGCCTTTGCTACCTACAAAATCTACCACGCCATTGCCAGAAGCTTTGATTCGCGTACCTGTAGGTGCGGCCATATCCACACCTTTATGCGCTTTAATGCGATTTAAAATTGGATGAAAACGGCCTGCGCTAAACGATGAGCTGATGCGGGTAAATTCAAGTGGTGAGCGCAAAAAGGATTTATGAATGCTTTTGCCTTCTGGCGTGTAATAAGCAAATTTGCCTTCCGCATCGCCAAAATGCACGGCTTTATATTTCTTGCCTTGATTCACAAACTCTACCGCCAACACATTGCCAAGCTTCATCATTTCGCCAGCGTTATAATAGGCTTCATAAACCACATTAAAATAGTCACCAGGCCGTAAATCATCGTGAAAATCAATTTCGCTAGAAAAAATATCGGCAATTTGCAGCGCGATTTGATCTGGTATGCCTGCATCATCAGTTGCGCCAAATAACGAATCCACAATAATGGCCGATTTTAAAACCTGATGATTTTGCAAAATGAGTTTTTGCGTGGCGACCTGATAACCGCTATGCGTTAAGCCTGCCACTAATATGGTTTCGTGGTCTACTTCATATTCTAAATGCAGCAAGCGGCCGTCTAAATTGGTTTTAATCTCTAATGTATGGCCAGGAATGAGCTGGTTGTTAATGGCGCGCGCATCTGGCGCCAGCATTAAAAACTTCATGGCATCTTCATCGCGAATATTCATGCGCCTAAATATGCTG
>JAYWCF010000212.1:0-4422 GCA_043780715.1 Methylotenera sp.
GCTAAAACTTAAATAGACATTGGGCTTTTAATCGGCTGAGTTGGTGTTTTCACTTCAGTACCATCTTTCAGTTCTGGCGCCAACGGCGCACCTTTTTCAATTTTCGCTTTTATTTCACTCACGGTGGCCTCAATAGCCACAAAGCGCTCTGGTGTTGTTGGGTGCGATGATTTAACCGTAATTGCTTGCGAATTATTCACCGCCATTCGGCGCCAAAATCCAGCCGCATTATCAATTGGGTAGCCCGCCTTTTGCATAAAGTACAAACCAATGTAGTCGGCTTCTTGCTCAAACTCTACTGAATAAGCGTTTCCGGCAATGCCTGCTCCCAATCGCGCAAAATCGCCATTAGTATTAACCCCCGCAGTTGCCGCCGCAATATCTAGCAGCAAGCCAAACACACCGCCCACTGTTGCATTTTTTTGTTTAGCGTCAATGTGCTTCATAGAGTTGTGCGCTAATTCATGGCTGACCACTAAAGCAATTTCTTCATCACTTTTAAAAAAGTCCATCATGCCTTTATACACCACAATATTCTTACCATCGGCGTAAGCATTTTTTGTGTCGTCTGGTGCTAAATGCACCGTAAAATCGCATGCTTTTATCGGCGTAATCGATAATTTTTGCTCTGCATTATCACGCAATACGGCTATTTCAATGGGCGTGTAAGTTTTTCCAGCATCAGTCAATTTTTGATTTAGCTGCTTTTGCATATCCTTACCAAGCGGAATTAGCCAGCCATTGATGGAAACGATGGTATCGCCTTCTTTAAGCATGGCTTTTTCAGCTGGCGATTGCGGTACAATACTAAGAATTTTAAAGTGTTCGGTTAGGCTATATTTTGCAGTAGCCGATTCTTTCATCGCTGCACTAAAACTATTTTGATTCCAAAAATTAAAGCCATAAAAGCTGCCAACTTTGTCACCACACATCCCTGCACCATCCACCACAATTTTAGAAGCCACATTTTGTAGCCTTTTGTAATTGCTCATGTAATCTTCTACCACCAGTGCTTGCTGTTTTTTTGCTTCTTCTGCCGCACTGCCGGTGGCCACCGTTGGCATGCGCGCTTGCGGAGTGGCGCAGCCGATTAACATAATGCTGATGCCCAAAACTAAATAGGTTTTTAATTGATTATTCATTTTTATTTTTTCTTTATATGGATTTGAATTAAGTTGCCGTTTGCTTGGCTTTTTTAGCGGGTGATATTTTTTTAAATTTGGCAGCCTCCTGAATTGATTAAATTAGTGTTAGTTATTTGAAAAATAACGACTATTAAACATACCAACAGTATGCTTTTAAGTAGATTATCTTGCGGCTTAAAAGACTAAAAGAAGTTTAGCAAAATTTTAAGCATTATTCTAATGCCATACTTTTAATCAAGCGATTCGGTTAAAATGTCGGCATGAGAAGAAACCGCAATAATCGTCGTCAAGATCCCAGTTTAAATCCAATTTTAACCGCCACCATTGAGTCGCTAGACCAAGAGGGGCGTGGTGTTGCGCATGTGGATGGCAAAACCATTTTTATTGATGGCGCGCTGCCAAATGAACGTGTTACCTATCAATCGCAGCACATTAAACCTAGCTACGAAACCGCTAAAGTCATCGATATCTTAAAGCAATCGAATCAGCGCGTAACACCAAAATGCCCACATTTTGGTTTGTGTGGCGGCTGCAAGTTGCAGCATTTAGATGCCAGCGCGCAGGTTGCCGCTAAACAGCGTTTGCTGGAAAATGATTTATGGCATATTGGTAAAGTAAAGCCAGACAATATGCTGCCAGCGCTGTACGGCCCAACTTGGGGCTATCGTCACAAAGCGCGTTTAAGCGTGAAATATGTGGATAAAAAGCAGCGGGTGCTGGTGGGCTTTAACGAAAAAGCCACGCGCTATGTGGCCGATATGGATTCGTGCGAAGTGCTGGTGCCAGAGGTGTCAGCATTGATTGCGCCTTTGCAGCAAATGATTGTGCAATTAAGCATACGCGATAAATTGCCGCAAATTGAGCTGGCTGTCGGCGAAGGCAGCGTAATCGTTTTAATTTTCCGCATCATGGATGCGCTAACGATTGATGATGAAGCCATCTTTAAAGCCTTTGCCGATGCGCATAAGGTTCAAGTTTGGACGCAAACTAAAGGCCCCGATACCATCAAGCCGTTTTGGCCTTTAGATGGTTCTGAACTTAGCTATAGTCTGCCAGAATTCGGTTTGCGCTATCCGTTTAAACCCAACGAATTCACCCAAGTGAATCCGCAAATTAATCAAGTGATGATTCGCCGCGCCATGCAATTATTAAACCCGCAAGCGGGCGAAAAAATTGCCGATTTCTTCTGCGGTATTGGTAACTTCACTTTGCCGATTGCGCGCAGCGGCGCATCGGTATTGGGTTTAGAAGGCTTGGCTAATTTGGTGGATAGAGCCAATGAAAGCGCACAGCTGAATACTATTCAAAATGTGCAATTTGGCGTAGCTGACTTATTTAAAATGACCGCAGAATCATTGATGGCTTTAGGCAAGTTTGATAAATGGTTAATCGACCCACCGCGTGATGGCGCGTTTGAGTTAGTGAAAGCGCTTGCCGATGCGCCCATGGCTCAGCATGAACGTGAAACCGCGGCTCAAGCTGAATCTGACACACCCATAACCGTTCGTCCTGAGCTTGTCGAAGGACAAAATAATAATCCTGCGCGAATTGCCTATGTCTCTTGCAACCCCGCCACGCTGGCGCGCGATGCGGGTGTGCTGGTGAATGAAAAAGGCTACACTTTAAGTGCCGCAGGCGTGATTAATATGTTCCCGCATACCAGCCACGTAGAATCCATTGCTTTGTTTGTGCGGCCAGAAAGCTAATCATTGCAAAGGTTTTTGTTTATTTTTGTGTTGGTTTTGCTTGCTGGTTGTAGCCAGCAAAATAACCATTCGGAGATCAATTTTGCCATTGCCCAAGCCCCACTCAATTTAGATCCGCGCTACGCCACCGATGCGGCATCTGAGCGGTTGAATCGGCTGATTTATCAACCGCTTGTTGATTTTGATGCAGCTTCAAAGCCTGTGCCAGTATTGGCGACTTTGGTTTTGATTAGTCCAAGTCAGTATCAATTTACTTTACAGCCAAATCGCGCACCGTTTCATCATCAAAATGCTTTAACGGCGCGTGATGTTAAAGCTACTTACGATTCGATTCTGGCTTTAAAAAACTCACCGCATTCGGCTGAGTTTGCCAATATTAAAAGCATCAAGGTGATTGATGAAAATTCTGTTTTATTTGAATTAAAACAAGCCGATAGCCATTTTCCGTCTAAATTAATTATTGGTATTCTGCCTGCCGATTTAATCGCAAAAAATCACGATTTTGCGCATCTGCCAATTGGTAGTGGACCGCTAAAGTTGGTGGGTTGGGACAATAAGCTGGTGTTAGAGCGCATTAAGGATAATCAAAAAATTATTCTTACCGAAGTAAAAGACCCAACCGTGCGCGTACTTAAATTGTTGCGCGGTGAGGCGGATTTGATTCAAGGTGATTTGCCGCCAGAATTGGTTAAGCATCTACAAAAACAGCCAGAAATTAAGGTAAAAACCACGGTGGGCGCCAATTTTTCTTACCTTGGTTTAAATATGCAAGATGCCACTTTGCAAAATTTAAAAGTGCGCCAAGCCATTGCTTATGCCATCGACCGTGAGGCGATTATTCGGCAAGTTATGGTGCAGCATACGCGTGTTGCCAGCGCCATTTTGCCGCCAGAACATTACACGAATGCCGCTAATAATGCGCTGCAACCCTATAGTTATAATCCGGCATTATCTAAAAAACTATTTACAGAGGCAGGCATAAAGTTGCCATTAAAGCTGGTTTATAAAACCAGCACTGATGCGCAACGTTTACGTTTTGCTACCATTTTGCAAGCTCAAATGGCTAAGGCTGGCATAGATTTGCAGATTAAAAGTTTGGATTGGGGTACTTTTTTTGTGGATGTTAAACAAGGCAATTTTCAGCTTTTTGGCTTAACTTGGGTAGGTATTAAAACGCCAGAAATCTATGCAAAAGCGTTTGGCTCCGCAAATTTTCCACCTAATGGATTTAATCGTGGACGCTATGCGGATGCAGAATTGGACAAGCTACTTACAGAAGAAAACTGGCCAGCCGCAACGGCACGTATACAGCAGCACCTGCCTTATATACCGCTTTGGTATGAAGGGCAGTTTGCCGCGATGGGTAAAAATATCAGCCAATATTCGCCTAAGCTTGACGGAAATTGGGATGATTTAGTCAATATTGAAAAGTTGCCAGCTAAAGCTCGGCTACAATGATGCATTATGCGAATTGAAATCTCCATACAGCACCAAACCCTTACTTTATCGGATGATTTTGGTGGTGTTAAGGCCAAATATCCAGTTTCTACGGCTGCCAATGGTGTGGGATG
>JAYWCF010000213.1:0-4413 GCA_043780715.1 Methylotenera sp.
CCTAAGGGCGTAGATGTTGTAGGTGAATAAGCACATACAATTTATTGCTTAGCAATTTATTGTTTAGGCGAACTTTTACTTTATTAAAGTTTTGCAATCTATTACTATTTGTATACGAATAAATTAATAATAGGCCAACAATGCAAAGCCTAAACCAGCATTCAATTCGCGCTGTATCCAATCTAATCGCCATTATTCTATTGGCGCTTTTAACCATTTTATTTTCTAATCATAGTTATGCCGAGCAAGATGCGCTGTTGACTCAAGCAGAATCGTTAATCCGTCAAGCCGATTACAAAAAAGCCTACCAATTACTTGAGCCTTTAGAGGGCGCGCGCGCTGGCGACTTGCAATATGATTATTTATTGGGTGTTGCAGGGGTAGAAAGTGGCAATGTAACGCGCGGCGCCTTTGCGTTAGAGCGTGTGTTGGCACTAGAACCAAATCATCAAGATGCGCGGACTGAAATGGCCAAGGCGCATTTTTTACTGGGCGAAAGAGATGCGGCTAAACAAGAGTTTAATTACGTGCTGGGCTTAGAGCCTAATGCGCAAACCAAATTATCAATCGAAAAATTATTAAACGCGATTGATAAAGTTGAAGGCGTTACTACTGCTTTTGCGGCTTATTTAGATTTAGGTTTGGGCTGGGATTCTAATGTGAGTAGCGCGCCTAGTATTAGCTCAATTAGCGTGCCTTTGTTTGGCGGTTTGGCTTTTGCGTTGGGCAAAGACGCGCAAGAAAAATCCGATAATTTTATGAATTTAGCCGCCGGCATTTCATTTAATCAGCCAGTAAATGAGCAATTAGCGGTATTTGGTGCATTGAACAGTAGTAAGCGTATTAATGGGTCTGAAACTAATTTTGATAATAGCACACTGGATTTCAATGGTGGTTTGCAGCTTAAATTAGATAAAAATATGCTGAGTTTTGCGGTGCAAGACAACCATTTTGATTTAAATGGTGAAAGTTTTAGACGCGCATACGGCGCAACCGCGCAGTGGCTTTACAACATCGATAGCAATAATCAAGCAGGCGTATATGCGCAATACACGCGCTTAAATTATACAGGCAACGATATTCGCAACGCCGCCAGAAGCATTATCGGCATTAATGCGGCGCATGTCTTTCAATCGGATTTAAACCCGGTTATTTTTGCCAGTATTTATGGCGGAAAAGAAGAAGCGCGCGATTTTAGTGCGGATTTTTTTAGCCAAGATATTGTAGGTTTGCGTGCAGGTGGCCAACTTAATTTTAATAGTCAATGGCAGGCATTTAGCTCTTTTGGTGCAGAATTTCGCAGACATGATGCGAATGACCCCGCTTTTTTAATTAGACGGCATGATGACCAATATGACGCAACGTTGGGATTGCGCTATCTTCCAGCGCCTCATTGGTCGATTAGGCCGCAATTAAGCTATATTAAAAACGATTCTAATATTGATTTAAATACCTTTGAGCGCAAAGTGATTTCAGTGAATGTGCGCAAAGACTTTAAATGGTAGAACAAATAATTCACGTTAAAAGCCAATCAAATCCCAAAAAAATAAGCCAAACTTTAAATTAACGCTAAAATAGCGTTTTAATCGTCATCAAAAGCAAAATAAGTGACCAGCTTATTTCAACCGGCAACTCCCATCGCACCGCTAGCCGAGCGGCTACGCCCCAAAACTTTAGATGAAGTGGTTGGGCAATCGCATTTGCTTGGTCAAAATAAACCGCTACGCTTGGCTTTTCAATCCGGTAAATTGCCTTCCATGATTCTGTGGGGCCCGCCAGGTGTGGGTAAAACTACATTGGCACGCTTAATTGCCAATACCGCCGATGCGGATTTTATCCCGATTTCGGCTGTATTATCTGGCATTAAAGATATTCGCGAAGCGGTAGAGCGCGCCGAATTAACTTTGCAGCAACATGGCCGCAAAACCATTTTGTTTGTAGATGAAGTGCACAGATTTAACAAAGGCCAGCAAGATGCTTTTTTGCCATTTGTAGAAAGTGGTTTGATTACCTTTATTGGCGCCACTACCGAAAACCCATCGTTTGAAGTGAATAGTGCGCTTTTAAGCCGCGCGCAGGTGTTTGTGCTAAATGCCCTATCAGAGCCAGAATTGGATTTGCTATTAAGCCGCGCGCAAGCTTTGGTGGCGCCCAACACGCATTTAACTGATGTGGTTAAAGAGCAGGTGTTGGCCTATGCCGATGGCGATGCAAGACGTTTACTGAATTTTGTAGAAGGTTTATTTAACGCGGCAGAGGGTGCCAAGGTTAGCGAAATTGACGAAGCCTTTTTGCAAACGACCATGTCAAGCAAAATGCGCCGTTTTGATAAAGGCGGCGAAGCATTTTACGATCAAATTTCTGCCTTGCATAAATCGGTACGCGGCAGTAATCCAGATGCCGCTTTATATTGGTTTTTGCGCATGATTGATGGTGGCGCCGACCCGCTATATTTAGGCCGCCGCATTATCCGCATGGCCATTGAAGATATTGGCCTTGCCGACCCGCGTGCGCAAACCATGGCGCTAGAGGCTTGGCAAATATATGAACGACTTGGCTCACCAGAGGGTGAGTTAGCACTGGCGAATATGGTGTTTTATTTGGCCGTTGCGCCCAAAAGCAATGCCGCTTACAACGCCTACAATCAAGCTAAAGCGTTTGTATCACAAGATAAATCGCGGCCAGTGCCCATACACTTAAGAAACGCGCCAACCAAATTGATGAAAGCGCTGGATTATGGCAAAGAATACCGCTATGCGCATAATGAACCAGAGGCTTACGCGGCAGGTGAGGATTATTTTCCCGATGAGTTGCATCAAGAAAATAAGTACCGCAATTTTATATGCCCACACCGCGCGGCTTAGAAGGTAAAATTAGCGAAAAATTGAAGCGACTTAAACAACTAGACCAAGAACATTTAAAAACTAAAGCAAAGAAATAATTATGTTAGATATTCAAGCATTAAGAAACGATTTAGACGGTGTTGTTAGCCAGTTAAACAGGCGCGGTTTTGCGTTCGATTCAGACGCTTTTGCGGCTCTTGAGCAAGAGCGTAAAGCGGTGCAAACGCGTACACAAGACTTGCAAGCTAAGCGCAATAACAGCTCTAAACAAATTGGGTTTGCTAAATCTAAAGGTGAAGATGTGAGCGCTATTTTGGCTGAAGTTGCCGGTTTAGGTGATGCCTTAAAAGCCGATGAAGCATTACTAGAACAATTGCAAATTAAATTGCAAAACGTTTTATTAAATGTGCCGAATTTGCCGCATGAAAGCGTGCCAGCAGGTAAATCAGAAGCAGATAACGTTGAAGTGCGCAAAATTGGTACACCGCGCACTTTTGATTTTGAAATTAAAGACCATACCGATGTGGGTGCGCCACTTGGATTGGACTTTGATACCGGTATTAAATTATCTGGCGCACGGTTTACCTTTATGCGTGGCGGAATTGCTAAATTGCACCGTGCTTTGGCACTATTTATGTTGGATACACAAACTGAACAGCATGGCTATGAAGAGTGCTATACGCCGTATTTGGTGAATGCGGAAACCTTAACTGGTACAGGCCAATTGCCTAAATTTGAAGAGGATTTGTTTAAGATTGAAAGATTTGATGAGAGTCAAATACCAACTTTTGGAGCAGATGGTTTACCAAATAATGACATCTTGAAAAAAGCCTCACTTTATTTAATCCCAACTTCTGAAGTCACACTTACTAACACCGTTCGCGATGAAATCGTGCCCTTAGAATCTTTGCCGATTAAGCTGACTGCGCATACTCCTTGCTTCCGTTCTGAGGCGGGTTCTTATGGGCGCGATACAAAAGGTATGATTCGCCAGCATCAATTCGATAAAGTGGAAATGGTGCAAATTGTGCACCCCAGCAAAAGCTATGAGGCTTTAGAAGAAATGGTTGGGCATGCTGAAAATATCTTAAAAGCACTTGAGCTGCCGTATCGTGTGGTTTCACTTTGCACAGGCGATATGGGTTTTGGCGCCGCTAAAACCTATGATTTAGAAGTGTGGCTGCCGGCGCAAAATACGTACCGCGAGATTTCTAGTGTGAGTAATTGTGAGGCTTTTCAAGCGCGCCGTTTACAAGCGCGTTTTAGAAATGAGCAAGGTAAAACCGAGTTTGTGCATACGCTAAACGGTTCTGGCTTGGCAGTAGGGCGCACCTTGGTGGCGGTATTAGAGAATTATCAAAATGCCGATGGCAGTGTGACGATTCCCAAAGTGTTGCAGCCCTATATGAATAATTTGCAGTCTATAAAACCAGCTTAATTCAATTGCTTAGTCATCTATAAACTTAAAAAAACGCTAGCGCTAATTAACACTTTTACTAATTAAAATTTAGGGTAAGTATCAGCGCTGGCGATTTTAAATTGGCTAGCTTTATCATCGTAACTCGGTTCA
>JAYWCF010000214.1:0-4395 GCA_043780715.1 Methylotenera sp.
TTACATCCATACCTTGAATTTTTAGGCCGTTTGCCGCTTCTAAACCCAATAACCCGCCGCCAATTACAACCGCGTGTTTGTATTTTTTGGCCGCATCAATCATGTCATTGGTATCTTTAATATCGCGATAACCAATCACACCTTCTAACTCTTTGCCCGGAATCGGCAACATAAATGGCTTAGAGCCAGTTGAAAGCAATAGGCGGTCGTATTCAGCGCTAGAGCCATCTTCAGCGTACACAATGCGGTTTTTGCGGTCAATTTTATTGATGCGTGCGCTGGTATACAGCGTGATATTATTTTCGGCATACCATTCTCGCGTATTTAAAATAATGTCATTAATGGTCTGCTCGTTAGCCAGTACAGGCGAAAGCATAATGCGGTTGTAGTTGGTGTAAGGTTCATCTCCAAATACAGTAATATCGTATATGTGAGGCGCTATTTTCAGCAGTTCTTCCACCACGCGCATGCCTGCCATGCCGTTACCAACCACTACTAGTTTCATTTTTTGCATAATTTTGACTTAAAGATTTTAAATACGGTTTACGGATTAGTTCCGTTTAATAGGCAATATATATGCCACTTCTGCATAAAGTTTTAATGCCGTAAATAATGTTTAAATACATTAGCTTGCTAAAGCTTGCCTGCTTATGGACATGCTTGTAGGCACAAGATTGGCGCATTAAAAGTGCAAGCGCACCGTTTGCATGAACCAAAACGGTGCGCTTTTAGATTGAACGCTTAAAAGCTATATTGCGCCGTTAACCAAACAATCTCTTTATCGGCTTTGCGCGGCGCGGCGGCTAGTGTTGTGCCGTAAACATCGCTTTCGTTAAATTTCGCGTATTCAAATTTTGTCAGTAAATTATCATTAACCATATAAGTGAGGCCTAGATCAAATTCAGTACCGTATTTATCGCCAAAACGACGGTTTGCTGGCGTGCTACCAAGTGTTTCGAAGTTTTCATCCGATTTAAACACGTGAAACTCGCTAAATATTTTTAGCTTATCGATTGCACCAGAAACGGTCACAAAGGTATCTTTAATGCCTTGTCTAGGTGTTACTAAAAAAAGATCAGCCCATCCTTGAAATAGGTGATTGGTGCCAAGCGGCGTTTGAAAGGCATATTTACCATTATTGCTTGATAGCACTTCGTGATCTAAGCGAATCGACCAAGCGTTGTAAGCGGCACCGCCACCAATTTTTAAATAATGCGCATCAATAGCTGAATTACCGCCGCGATAATCGTCTTGTTTGGCGTATTCGGCTGTGTACAAGCCTTTCCAATTGGGTGTAAAAATATGCACGCCGTCCAAACGTAAGCCAAAAGTTTTGCTGCTGGCATCGGCAAAAGGTACACCACCCACTTTAGGCGTATCTTGACTAGAGCCTAAGCCATTGCCGCCTTGAGACACATAGCCAGCAGCGGCTGGACTGCCTGCATTTTGACTTAAGTTGGCGACATCCACGAAATAACCATAACCCACTAGCGACTCTGTAGGGGAAATACGGTATTTGGCGTTAATCAAATCAATATTGCCGTAACGATCTGCGGTGTTAATTTGTCTAACTTGGTAAAAATGGCTATAAAACAGCTCAGTATCGGGGATGCTTTTATTTAAAATAGAAACACCGTCAAACACTTGGGTATTTTGGCGGAACGCAATATCGCCAATAAAACGAACATTATCTAAATTAACCACCTGCCTACCCAATCTTACTTTGGTATTTTTAATACCAGTCCAATCCACAAAAAGTTGATTAATATCGGTAAAGGCAGGGTCCACAATATTAGCGAATTGGCGCTTATATAACGACGATACACCAGTACCATTGCTTTGCTCTGGCACATTGCCACGTCTGTCGTTAAAATCGTCGTTAAATTCATGCACATCGGTTAGTTGTGCCGCAAAGCTAAAATTTTTGTATGGCGCTGTTTGCCAGCCTAATAAAGTGCGTGTGGTAAAGGCATAGCTATTTTTTAATTCTTTGCTGCCATTTGGCGCCGGTTGCAAATTGTCTTGGTCTACATTTTCATAGCGCGCACGCACGCTGCTTAGCGATTTACCATCTTTAATCGAATCTAAAAACGTATATTCCGCTTCAGGCGCATCTGCCGCTACCGTTGCTTCTTCTGCATAGGCATTGCCAGCCAATGCTAAACATACGTTAACCGTTAATAAATTTAATTTTAATAAATGCGTTTTTTTCATTTGGGTTATCTTTATAGTAATTAATGAATAGGTTTAAGTGATGACGTTAAGCGACTTTTTTAGCGTGACGCTCATACAAAAATTTCAATACTTCAGAGCGTAAATGGTTGTATTGCACATCTTCGGCCAGCTCTAAACGTTTGCGCGCGTAGGGTAAATCCACCTCTAAAATTTCGCCAATGCCAGCACTGGGGCCGTTGGTCATCATCACAATTTTGTCGGATAGTAATACCGCTTCATCCACATCGTGCGTCACCATAACAGCGGTTGCGCCCGATTTTTGCATAATGCGCATTAATTCATCTTGCAAACCCGCGCGGGTTAACGCATCTAGCGCGCCAAATGGCTCATCTAATAATAAAACCTTGGGTTCCATGGCCAATGCTCTGGCAATACCCACGCGTTGTTTCATGCCGCCAGAAATTTCATTTGGGCGTTTTTCAACCGCATGGCTTAGCCCTACTAACTCTAGCGCGGCATAGGTACGTGATTCTTGCTGCACTTTAGATTCGCTGCCAAATACGCGCTCAACCGCTAAATACACGTTTTCATAGCAGCTTAACCATGGCAATAAAGAGTGGTTTTGAAACACCACCGCGCGTTCTGGCCCAGGGGCGGCAATTTCGCGGCCTGCACAAAATAAATGACCAGTGGTAGGCTGCAATAAACCGGCAATTAAATTGAGTACAGTCGATTTACCGCAACCTGAGTGGCCGATAATCGATACAAATTCGCCCTGCGTGATGCTTAAGTTAATATTTTTAAGCGCCTCAAACGTACCTTTTTTGGTGACGAATTGCATGCCCACATCTTCAATATGCACATAACGTTCTGTCATTTTAGCTGTGCTATTGCTTAAAGTTGGCATGGGCGATTCAGTTAAAATAGTATTCATTTTGATTAATCCTTATTTGCTAACTAAAGTTATCTGTAAGTAAAAAATTATTCGTAGGCAAAACGTTTAGCCAGCATGGATAAGCCCAGTTCTAGCAGCAAACCAATAATACCAACCACAAAAATAGCGATAATGATGTGCTCGTAATTAGAAGCGTTATATTCATCCCACAACCAAAAGCCAATACCCGCGCCGCCGTTAAGCATTTCGGCCGCTACAATTACCAGCCAAGCAATACCGATGGATAAACGCACGCCTGTCATCATGTAAGGCAACACATAAGGAAATGAAATCTTGCTGATGATTTTCCATTCGCTTAAATTCAGCACTTTGGCCACGTTCATGTAATCTTGCGGCACTTTGCTTACGCCAACTGCAGTATTAATCACCATTGGCCAAATGCTAGAGATAAAAATCACCCAGATAGCCGCAGGGCCAGCCGCACCCATTACTAGCAAGCCTAAAGGCAACCAAGCCAGTGGTGAAACAGGGCGCAAAATGCCAATAACAGGCGCTGTCATGCGTGACATAAACTCATAACGGCCAATCATAAAGCCTAGCGGAATGCCCACAATGGCGGCTAAACCAAAACCCAGCGCAACCCTTTGCAATGAAGAAAGAATATTCCAACCAATGCCTTGGTCATCTAAACTATTTTGGTGAAAAGGGTGCGAAAACAGCTCAACCGCCGAATGCCATGTGCTGATTGGCCCTGGCAAAATGGGTTGTTGATGCGATAGCAAAGTCCAAATTCCTAAAAATAGCAAAATGCCAAAAAAAGGTGGGATTGCTGATTTAAAAAACTCAGCCGTTTTAATTTGCAAGGCTGTTGGCGCAGACTTGGCGGATTTTTCAGCTTTTTCAGCAATATTTTCAATGATCATTTTCATGTGTGTGTTATCTTCGTTAGCGGCAAGCACGGGTTCTGTAACCGTATTTGCAGAACTGGTTTTTGTGGCATCTTTTGTTGCTTGTAATAAGTCTTTATTGATGCTGATAGCGCTCATGCTGACCTCCTTTTGCATCTGTCAAACCCAATTGGGCATGACAGATAACTCAAATGATTAAATCCAATACCCGTTACGCTTTTACTTTAAAACTGGCGGCGTAAGCGGCTGGATTTTTACCGTCCCACACCACGCCATCCATTAATTTGCTGCTGCGCATGGTGTCTTTAGGAATGCTGGCACCCACTAAACTGGCGGCTTCTGAGTACAATTTAATTTCATTCACTTTAGTCGCCACTGCCAAGTAATCAGGGTCTGCTTTCAATAAGCCCCAGCGTT
>JAYWCF010000215.1:0-4366 GCA_043780715.1 Methylotenera sp.
CGGCAAACGGCTCAGCACGCAATGTATCGGCTTTTAAAGCCGTGCCAGCATCGCCAGCCAAGCTAAAAATAGAGTGGTTTAATATTGGCAAACTTAAGCCCAGTAAAATAATTAATTTGATATTTTTTTTCATATAAATCCTAAATTTGTTTTTATTAATTTGTAAAATCAATGCGTTAAGTAGATTGATTATTTTTGCTCGCCGCTTTCTAAAACCAGCACCGCCTGCGCAAATAATCTTCGCCATTGCGATGCCATTGAAATATCTGGCTGATTGGCTAATATACCTTCATGCAAGGCATAACGCGTAACTGTTGAATTTGGCAGACCTAGTTTAGTGATAATCAACGGTAATTGCTTTGCAAGCGTTTGTGCGTCTTGCTTGGCGCTGGCGGCGTATTCTGCTTGATTAGCCGCAAATAACCAACTCACCACCACCATATCGCCAAATAAACCCCAAATTCCACTTTGCGTTCCTTGCATAATTTCAATTGAGTTTGGCGTTTTGCTGCTTAATTCAAGCTCTCGTTTCAATTTTTTAAGCAAAGCATCACTCAGCGCCTCTTGCCTTTCAATCAAAATTGGCATCATGAGCACGCTATGTTCGGCTGCGTCGGATTTTACACCAAAGGCAAGCCAGCGTTGTAACGCGCGGTCGGTGGCTAAGGCATAGATTTTTGCGATAGCAAACAGCGCTACCGCCCATAAAATAGGGCCTGTTAAGTCTAAATAGGTGTTGCTAACGTTAATTGCAATATACGAAAGTACCAACAAACCAATCTGGCTGCCGGTAAAAATTGAGTTGAATTTATCGCGATCTACCTTAATGTAAAACGCCAACGTGGTGAGCCAAATCAATAGTAAACTCATCAGTACATAAGGCGTTTTGCCGCGCCACACTTTTAAATAATCGCCATGTTTAGCGTTATCAATGGCGGTGGCCAAGATTTCCACACCCGGAAACTGCTTATCCATGGCGGTGGGTTTAATATCAAATAAGCCGGCTGCTGTAGAGCCGATAATCACGATTTTATTGGTGAATTCATTTTGTGGCCGCGTTTTGGTTTTGCTGGCCAAATCGGTAAACACATCGCTAAAGCTGGCGTAGGTATAAGTAAAAGGTTTGCCGCGCCAATTAATTAGCATGTTTTGCGGCAAATTATCGGTGTTGCTGCCGCTAAAATCGGCGATTACCTTGGGTAGGGATGGCAAGCGCCAACCTGAAGCCTCATGAAACATGCGGTATTCGCGCACAATTCCATCGTTATCAGGGTACACATTATGTGTGCCTAAACGATTGGGTTTATGGGCACCTTGAAAAAACGGCAAAATGGCCGCCACAGTGGCGTTTTTGTTCACATCTGCACTGGCAATTAAGCCCGGAATTTGCGCATATTTTAATTGGCTTAACGCGTCTTGGCTGGCATCTAAGCGCAAAATGGGGAAAAACGTATTGTCACTAGCCGCAATCACCTCATTAAAATAAGCATCAGAATCGGCTTTATAAATATCAGCATCGCTAAATACAATATCAAACACAATGGCTTTGGGGTTTTGCGCTTGAATATTCTCTACAAATTCGCCCAATACTTGGCGCGGCCAAGGCCAGCGGCCGTAATCTTTGGCAAAAGCCGCCAAACTGGCCTCATTAATATCCACAATCACAATATCTTGATCAGCAGCTGGCTTAATGACGCGATTTTTCACCATTAAATCAAACGCTTTATCACGCATATTTTCGCCAACATGAAACATGCTGGCATCTAACAAGACCAACAGCGTGAATAAAGTGGCTAAATAAATGTAAAAATTGTTTTTAAGCTTGCGCGTTAAATTGGCAAGCCATTGTCCTATAAGCAATTTAAATTTAATCATCTGTTTTTATTTATAAAGGTGAAAGTCGCACGGGTTTGTAACGACTGATTTATAATATTGGGTTATGAACGAAATTATAATCTTACTTTTAGTTTTAACGCTTATTTTGCTGGCTTGGCTAGCGTGGCGCGAGTTTTCAAATAACAACAATAGTGCTTTATTAAACCAGCTAGAAGACAAGCATCGTGCCATGTTGCTGGATTTAAATGATGGTTTAAACAAGCTGGCTGACCGCTTAAATGCGGCTTCTCAAGATAGTAGTGACCGATTAAAAGCATTGGTTTCATTAGAGTTGCAAAATACCCGTAACGTCATGCAAGAGTTGCAATTGACACAAAATTCCAGCCTAGCGCAAACGCGCGAAACGGTATTAGAAACGCTGCATAAAACTCTAAGTGAACAGGGTAAATCGCAACAAAGTCTGATTAACGATACCATGTTAAAAGCCACCACAACGCTCACGCAAAGTGTAGAAAGTTTAGGCAAAATTGTGGATAACCGCTTAGAACAAATTGGCGGCAAAGTGTCTGAACGCTTGGATGAGGGCTTTAAAAAGACCAACGAAACCTTTATTAGTGTGATGGAACGCTTGGCGACGATTGACGAAGCGCAGAAGAAAATTGATGGCTTAACGGTGAATATGGTGAGCCTGCAAGAATTGCTAGGCGACAAACGCAGCCGCGGTGCTTATGGTGAGGTGCAATTAGAAGGCTTGGTGCGCAATGTGTTGCCAGCCAGCAGTTTTAGCATGCAACATAGCTTTGCTAACGGCACGCGTGTGGATTGCGCGCTGTTTTTGCCTCAACCCACAGGTACCGTAGCGGTGGATAGCAAATTTCCGCTCGAAAATTACCACAAAATGTTTGATAGCAGTCTGCCAGAAGCGGCGCAAAATGCGGCTGAAAAACAATTTAAAGCCGACATTAAAAAGCACGTGGATGATATTGCCAATAAATATATTATTCCTAATGTGACTAGCGATGGTGCGGTGATGTTTATTCCGGCAGAGGCGGTTTTTGCTGAGATTCACGCCTATCACCCAGAGATTATTGATTACGCCATGATTAAGCGCGTGTGGCTGGTTTCGCCCACTACCTTAATGGCGGTGCTAAATACCGCGCGTGCGGTATTAAAAGATGTTGAAATGCGCAAACAAGTGCACATTATTAAAGATGAATTAGGTAAGCTGAGCAAAGATTTTGAGCGCTTTGATGTGCGCATGAAAAAGCTGGCGGATAATATTCGTCAAGCCCATGATAATGCGCAAGAAGTGCATATTAGCAGCCAAAAGATCACCAATCGATTTAAGCAAATTGAGCGCGTAGAATTAAGTAATCAGCCGCTGGATTTGCTGGATACGATTGATGACGTTTTAGATGATAAATAACATTAAGAAGAATATATTAAGTCATGAAAATAAAAGTATTATATTTTGCAAGAATTAAAGAAGCGGTGAATTATTCAACGGAAGAAATTGATTTACCCAGTGAAATTGTCACCATTACAGCACTTAAAAATTGGTTAGCATTGCGTGGCGATGTGTGGGCAAATTTGTTTGATGGTAAACAAATCGTTCGCGCGGCCATTAATCATACTTTGGTAGATGATTTAGCCAGCATTCAAGCTAATGATGAAGTAGCTTTTTTCCCACCGGTTACCGGTGGTTAGTAAAGCTATTATTTAGATGACAGTAATTTAAATGACAGTAACGGTACAAATTGAAGATTTTGATGTGGGCGCGCAACTGAATAAGCTCAGATTGGCAAGCCCAAACATTGGTGCGCTGGTGAGTTTTGTGGGGCAGGTGCGCGAATTTACCAACAATGGCGTGAATGATGATGATTCAATCAACACCTTAACATTAGAGCATTACCCTGGCATGACCGAAAGCGCGCTATTGGCGATTGAAACTGAGGCAAAATTGCGCTGGGATATATTGGATAGCGTGATTATTCATCGCGTGGGAACGCTAAAACCCTTAGACCAAATTGTGCTGGTGGCGGTGGTGAGCGCGCATAGAGGTGAGGCTTTTAAGGCTTGTGAATTTATAATGGATTATTTGAAAACGCAGGCGCCATTTTGGAAAAAAGAAGCCACCAAACAAGGCGAACGTTGGGTAGAGGCAAAATTAAGCGATGATTTAGCGCTTAAACAGTGGCAAAAATAACGCGATTTTGAAATTAATATGCAGCAAATGGTCAGAAACAAACAAAGTAATCAACTTATAAAGTAATCATGCAAAAATTAAAGCCAGCCGATTTAAACGCCACTATTTCGTTAAACAATTTCACGTTTAATAGCACAGCCGATTTGCTGGAAAATAACGCCGGCTATCAGCCCAATATTCACGGCTGGGTGGCGCAAAGCGAGGCCAAAAAATCGGCATTATTCGGCCTAAAAATGCAGCAATCTGGCTTTAATGTGTTGGTGCTGGGCGCGCAAGGCAGCGGGCGCACATCGCTAATGCAAAGCGCCATGCATGAAGCCGCTA
>JAYWCF010000216.1:0-11758 GCA_043780715.1 Methylotenera sp.
GCAGCAACCGCAGCGGCACTTAAGTAAAAAAGTGGCGGGTTGCTGATGTGATGGGAGCTAGCGGCACTTGGTACTAAATATTCGCCTGTATCTAAAATAGTTTTGATGACACTTATACTATGCGATTCGAATGGTTTCCATGGCGAATGAGCAATCAATCCCATTAGCAACCATACGGCGCACAATACTAATAATAGATGTGTTTTGGCACGCTCACCCACGCGCGCGCGTGGGGTAGACATATTGCCTTGCCAATCATGATCTAAATCAAAACGCATGGTTTATTATGGGATGGTATAAAAGTTTTACTATTTTAACACTGCTTATTTTTGCGCTATCACTATTTAAACAGCATCAATTATTATAGTTGCCAAAATAAAAAAGGCAGCGTAGCTGCCTTTTTTGCAAAACATGCAATATAGATTACATGCCGTACTTTTGTTTGAATTTCTCAACACGACCAGCCGTGTCTAATATTTTTTGTTTGCCTGTGTAAAACGGGTGGCATTGTGAACACACCTCAATACTCATGTCACGGCCATGCGTAGAGCGTGTTTTAAATTTGCTACCACAGCTACAAGTAACGTTGATTTCTGGGTAGTTTGGATGTGTATCAGCTTTCATGCTTTTCTCTCTAAATTTAAGCAGTTGCAGTAAACCGCGTATTATCTGCCAAAAAGTAACCTTTGGCAACATTATTCTACGATTGGATTGTTATTTGACTATAGATTCTCAATTAAACCGGTTAACTAAGCCGGAAAATTAGCCCCTGCGCATGCTGTCAAAAAAGTCAGCATTGTTTTTAGTCGCTTTGATTTTGTCTAGCAAGAATTCCATTGCGTCCAAATCGTCCATTGGGTAAAGCAATTTGCGTAATACCCAAATTTTCTGCAATACATCTTTTTCAATCAGCAGCTCTTCTTTACGTGTGCCCGATTTGTTCACATTAATTGCTGGGTACAGGCGTTTTTCAGCCATTTTGCGGTCAAGATGGATTTCCATATTGCCGGTACCTTTAAACTCCTCATAAATCACGTCATCCATGCGCGAGCCAGTATCGACAAGGGCTGTAGCGATGATGGTGAGTGATCCGCCTTCTTCAATATTACGTGCCGCACCAAAGAAACGTTTAGGGCGTTGTAACGCATTGGCATCCACACCACCTGTTAAAACTTTGCCTGATGATGGAATTACCGTGTTGTAAGCGCGCGCTAAACGGGTAATCGAATCCAGCAAAATCACCACATCTTTTTTGTGCTCAACTAAACGCTTGGCTTTTTCTAATACCATTTCGGCCACTTGCACATGGCGCGTTGCCGGCTCATCAAAGGTAGAAGCAACTACTTCGCCTTTTACTGATCGCGTCATTTCGGTTACTTCTTCTGGGCGCTCATCAATTAACAATACAATTAAAATCACATCAGGATGATTAGCGGTAATCGCGTGTGCAATATTTTGCATCATGACCGTTTTACCGCTTTTTGGGCTAGCTACTAACAAACCACGCTGGCCGCGACCAATTGGCGCAATCATATCAATCACGCGGCTAGTGATGTTTTCTTCACCGCGGATTTCGCGTTCTAAGGTAAGTGGAATAGTTGGGAAAAGCGGGGTTAAGTTTTCAAATAGAATTTTATGCTTGGTGTTTTCTGGTGCTTCACCGTTTACTTGGTCTACTTTAACTAAGGCAAAATAACGCTCACCATCTTTTGGGGTGCGAATTTCGCCTTGAATGCTATCGCCCGTGTGTAAATTAAAGCGTCTAATTTGCGAAGGCGATACATAAATATCGTCAGGCCCCGCTAAATAAGAGGTGTCAGGCGAGCGTAAAAATCCAAATCCATCTTGTAGCACTTCTAAAGTACCGTCACCAAAAATACTGTCACCTTTTTTTGCTTTGTTTTTCAAAATAGCAAAAATCAAATCTTGCTTGCGCATACGGCTAGCATTT
Organism: Methylotenera sp.; assembly: GCA_043780715.1. GTDB lineage: Bacteria > Pseudomonadota > Gammaproteobacteria > Burkholderiales > Methylophilaceae > Methylotenera_A. The sequence continues at coordinate 1,952 of JAYWCF010000216.1, forward strand.
TCAATTTCGTTGGTTAATGCCATTTCAACTAATTCGGTAACGGGCAGGTGTTTTAGGTCAGATAAATGCATGAGAGAACTCTCTAGAAGGGGCTAACTATAGGATAGTTTTAAGGGATAGTTTGTGATGTAAGTGGTTAAAATGTCTAGTTTCTGAATGGCTTTTAGAAACTAGACGTAGTTCTTGCAAAGTTTAATAATTCAAATATTGGACAATTAAATATTACTGTCAATAAAAGCGGTTAATTGTGATTTTGATAACGCGCCCACTTTAGTCGCTTCAACATTGCCATTTTTAAATAGCATTAATGTTGGAATGCCACGAATGCCGTATTTTGGCGGTGTCTGTTGGTTATCATCGATATTTAACTTAGCTACTTTTAAACGGCCAGCATATTCTTTGCTAATATCATCCAAAATTGGCGCAATCATTTTGCAAGGACCACACCATTCTGCCCAGTAATCCACTAAAACTGGAAGGGAAGATTGCAATACTTCTTGCTCAAAAGCAGCATCGCTTAAATGGGTAATGTGTTCGCTCATGTTGACCTCGGTGTAAAATTGGACTGATGACTGTATAAAAGCACGATAACCTAGTTATCTATTATTAAGTGAAATAATTAAGTGAAATTTTAGAGTGATGTTTGTAAATTAAATAGCGTCATTTGACGTATTTTCAAGTAATTTACAAACATATGATTAAACTTAAATCGGTAATGTCGATTAAGACATACTCAGAAGTAATTCACTTTTACATACTTTTACATATTTAAACGTAGTATAACAATATCAATTGACTTATATCAAGCTGTATTGAAAGCGTTCGAAGCTCGCTGTGCGTTCTACCAATTTTGTGGCGCGCACCATGCTAACGGTATTGTTATGGTGCACTTCAACTGTGCTACCCACTTTACATATGCCAACTTCGGCAATAATGCTGGCGGCTTGCTTTAATGCCGATAATTCTGGCAACAATAAAGCTTCACTTTCTAAGGCGCTATTATCAGCACGTATGCTAATGGCCGACGCGCTTGGTGAAATTAATTGTAAGCCTACGTCTAATTGTTTTAATTCATTCACATTTGCCCAACGCAAAACAGCCAACTCCCAAGTTTTGGTGTTGTTGTCTTTCATGGCGACAATGTCACCAATATGCGCGCTGGCCATGGATGAATTAAATTTACGCAACGCATAACCGCCTGCACTGACGTTTAAAATTTGCCATCTTGATGGCCTGTAAATGCCATTGGTATTTAAGCCGCCAATACCTTGATGATTGTTAAGCGGCGAGCCAATTTCGCGAATTAAATGATGCGTGGTGTTGATGCCAATGCTTAACTCCACACCGTCACTTTTTTTACTTCTAGAAAACAAACGTTGCGGCGTTTTGCCGTATTGTTTAATTAAGTGCGCAAGCAAATCTTCAAAATGATTTTCAATAGCATTGGTGGGCATGCTGCCATCGTTCGGAATAACGCCTTCTTGTAATAATTTTACGTGCTGATGAATTTGTCTGGCTAAATTCACCGTGACCAGCAATATATCGGTACTTCCGTCTGGAATTTCTTTATTTTTAACAAAAGCGGTTGGTGCTTTTGCGCCATCAAGCGATACTAAAAATACGCCAGTAGGATTTTCAATAAAGCCCAACGGCCTTAACTCGGCATGATGAGCAATATTACCTAAATAGCTATCAAGACTTAAAATATCTTTATTAGCCAAATGTTGTGGATTGGCTAAATTTAATAACAAAGTTTGCGCGTAAATCAGATTAACCGAGCTGGCGTTAATGCTGGTGTAATGCTCAGATACGGGTAATTTTTCGGCGGATTGTTGCAGTGCGCAATAGTAAAGCTGATGCAGCTCACCCCAAATTGCAACCGGCGCGCTGGCATAGGTAAGATGATGAATCAGCATCATCTCTTTACAAGCGTGAATAGCGCGCTGAACAACCAATGCGGTGGTTTTGCTGCTGCCCAAATTAAGAATCTTGTTTTGTAAATCGACCAGCGCAAATTTGTAGCCAAACGCAAATTCTTGCCATAATTGGTCGGCCGCATCGGCAAATGCTTGCTCATTTTTAGAAATAGGCAGGCTGGCGTTACTAAAGTGTGGAATTAAATCTTGATAAATTTGAATGGCAGCAGGACGATACAGCTCAAGCGCGTTTAAACGATTGGTAAAGGCCACTTTTTGGCTATTAATAATCTGTAATTCTTCGATTAAATCAGTCGCCGCTCTAATTGGGTCACCAAATGGCAAATTTTGAATAAATTCGTTAATCTTGTGCGCGCGCGTTTCAGCCAACAAAATGGGATTGCTATCTAAATTGGGTAGCTTAAAACTGATCGGCATACAAACTCCACATAGTATTGGGTGCTAATTTAAATTTTGTTACTTTAAAAACTTGTTAACTTGAAACAATGATAAAGCGTTAATGAAACGGTTACGCGTAAAAATCAGTTAAACGCAATATTTGCATGATTTTATAACCATTAAATTGCAAAATATGATTTTGTAATGCTGAATATAAACACTTAATATTACAGATTATATATTAGTTTGAAAATTACTATGTTAGCTAAAAAGCGGTTTTTGTGGGTGATAACACTATTTATTTATTTAAGCTTGAGCTTAGTAGCGCGCGCCGCAGATGCACCCACAACCAAGGGCTTTGTTTTAGAAGATACCACTGGCAAAAAACAATCACTTGCGCAATATAAAGGCAAGTGGGTCATCGTTAACTATTGGGCCACTTGGTGCCCGCCATGCTTAGAAGAGGTGCCTGATTTGGTGGCGCTGTACGATAGCCGCAAAGATAAAGATGTAATGATATTGGGCGTGGTGTTTGATTACAAAAACACAACAGAAGTGGCTGAGTATGTGGACGATATGCTGATGTCATACCCCATTGTATTGGGTGACGATGCAGTTATTAAGCAAATTGGACGCGCTGAGGTAATGCCAACGACTTATATTTATAATCCGCGCGGAGTTTTGGTTAAAACCAAGCGCGGATTAGTGACTAGAGCTTACCTTGAAGCGTTAATGGCAAAAGAATCCATTAAACTTCAACAGTAAAAATTAAATCATTGCAGGGATGCTATTGCCTTCTGCGTCTAAAATATTAAGCTGATTTTCATCGGCAAATTGCATGAGCTGCGCAAAACCTTCTGGGCTACTGTCTTTTAAGCGCATATCCACCGCCAAACAGCGCACGCCGTTCATCACTTTTGGCTTTAAATAAGGCGAATACACCAGCTTTTTATCAGGCCCAAAAGTGGCATAGGTACTGCATGTTCTATCTACCCAATCGCTTGGGCGGAACGGTTTGCCAGCGCGGGTTAAGCCTTCAATAATAATTTCAACATTTTTTTTGGTCATTTTAATATCACTTGCTTTAAGGGTTGATGTATTCAAATACTTTGACCACTTTGGTCACGCCCTCAGTGTTGCGCGCAATTTCAACAGCCGCTTCACCTTCGGCTTGGGTAACTAAGCCCATCAAATAAACCACACCGTTTTCGGTAACTACTTTAACGTAATTGGCTGGAAATTTATTTTCAGTTAAAAACTTGGTTTTAACTTTAGAGGTAATAAAAGTATCGTTGCTACGTGAGCCTATGGTGCTTTTAGGTGCAATGGCAATTTCATTGGTTACCGCGCGCACATTTTCAATTTCCTTTAATAATGTTGCTGCCTTGGCTAAGCGCTCTGCATCTGGCACTTCGCCCGTTAGCAGCACATTGCGGTTATAGCTGGTGACATTTACATGTGATTGTTCGCCCAAATTGGTTTCCATTTTTTTAACCGCTTTTAGCTCAATGCTTTCATCTTCTACAAAAAAGCCAGAGGTGCGCCTATCAGCTGCCACTGCGCCGCCAGCGGCTGCGCCACCAACAATCACTGGCACGCAAGCGGCCAATTGGCTTAATAAGGTTGCTGCTAACAGCATTTTCAAAATCAAATTCATTGCTTACTCCAAAATAACAGATAATTTTTGCGAATCATACGCCCTTTATGCGTCAAATGCATTACGCACCCACTCAATCGATTTTGCATCAACGGTGTGCATTAAAATGGCATCAAAGCGGCATGCTTGTTCGCTTTGCGATTGGTTGTGGGTTTGTAAATAGTGTTGTGCGGCTAAAATTAGTTTTTGCATTTTTTGCGGCGTAATACTGCTGCCAGCGCCGCCGAATAGGCTATTTTTTCTTAAACGCACTTCAACAAAAACCAGCGTTTTTGCGTCTTGCATAATCAAATCAATTTCGCCATAACGGCAATGATAATTTTGCGCTATTAATCTAAGTCCTTGATTCAATAAAAAAGTTGCAGCCAATTTCTCTGCCTCAAGCCCTGCATTGTTTTGATTTAATTTCATATAGGGTGCATTGAGTGTATTTTTTTAAATGCTTAATAGCGCTTTGGCTTAAAATAGTGGCATGAGCGATTTGAAAACTATTAGTACATTATATGTTGTGGCAACGCCAATCGGCAATTTGGGCGATATTACTTTGCGCGCACTAGAAATTCTGAAAGGCGTGGATGCTATTGCGGCAGAAGACACGCGCCATACAGCAGGATTATTATCGCATTTTGGCATTAGTAAAAAATTAATCGCCGTGCATGAGCACAACGAACATCAATCGGCCGAAAAATTATTAGCGCAATTAAATGCGGGTGACAATATTGCCTTAGTAACCGATGCTGGCACGCCAGGCATTAGTGACCCAGGTGCTGTGGTGGTGGATTTTGTGCGCAAAGCAGGTATCAAAGTAGTACCAATTCCAGGCGCAAGCGCGGTAATTGCCGCTTTATCGGCATCGGGCATTGCACAAAATGGCTTTTTGTTTTTTGGATTTTTGCCAGCAAGTGGCGCCGCTAGACGCAAAGCGCTTGATGTTTTAAAAGCGCAAACGGTAACTTTGGTGTTTTATGAAGCGCCGCACCGCATTTTAGAAAGCCTGAATGATATGGCGAATGTATTAGGCGCAGAGCGGCGCGTAACGTTTGCTAGAGAAATCACCAAAACGTTTGAAACGATTTATAGCTGCAATTTAGGCGATGCAAAAGCGTGGTTAGAGGCTGATACCAATCAGCAACGCGGTGAATTTGTGCTTTTAGTTGAAGCGGCTGAAATTAAAGCGGCAGAAGAGTTTTCAGAAGAAACAGTTCGCATATTAAAATTGTTAATGGTGGATTTGCCGCTCAAACAAGCCGTAAAGCTGGCCGCTGAAATTAGCAATGAGAAGAAAAACGATTTGTATGAATTTGCGCTGCAGCTTAAAAGCGCTAAAGCCGATACGCCAAAATAAAAAAACCGATTTAAACGAAACGATTAAAAATGACTATTTCACAAATGACTACTACACAAACGACTGCTGCAAAAACCTTAAGCATTACCCGCCCAGATGACTGGCACTTACATTTGCGCGATGGCGCGGCGCTAAAAGCGGTGCTGCCAGATACCGCCAAACAATTCGCGCGCGCGATTGTCATGCCTAATTTGCGGCCGCCAGTGACAACAACCGCCTTGGCAGTGGCTTACAGGCAACGTATTTTAGACGCGCTACCAGTCGAACTGAATTTTGAACCGCTAATGACGTTATATTTAACCGATAACACAACAGCAGAAGAAATTGCATTAGCCAAAGCCAGCGGCATTGTGCATGGCGTAAAGCTATATCCTGCCGGTGCGACTACTAATTCTGATTCGGGCGTTACTAATCTAGGTCATTGCGTTAAGGCGTTAGAAGCAATGGAAAAGTTGGGCGTGCCTTTGTTGGCGCATGCAGAAGTAACCGATGCTGACGTCGATGTGTTTGACCGCGAACGTGTGTTTATTGAGCGCAATATGGCGCCGTTACTCAAAAAATTTCCAGCCTTAAAAGTAGTGTTTGAGCACATTACCACCAAAGATGCCGCCGATTTTGTGACAGAAGCCAGTAGCAATTTAGCTGCCACCATTACCGCGCACCACTTATTAATGAATCGCAACGATATGTTTAAGGGTGGCATTCAGCCGCATCATTACTGCTTGCCAATTTTAAAGCGTGAAGAGCATCGTGTGGCTTTAGTAAAAGCGGCCATTTCTGGCAATGCTAAATTCTTTTTAGGTACCGATAGCGCGCCACATGCCAAACACACAAAAGAAGCGGCTTGCGGCTGTGCGGGCATGTATACGGCGCATACGGCGATTGAGTTGTATGCTGAAGCGTTTGAAAATGCCAATGCGCTAGAAAAATTAGAAGGTTTTGCTAGCTTTTATGGCGCCGATTTTTACGGCCTGCCGCGTAATACGGCGCAAATCACATTGGTAAAAGAAAGCTGGAAAGTACCAGATAGTTTGCCGTTTGATGGTGATGCGTTGGTGCCGCTTAGAGCAGGCCAAACCTTAGCATGGAAATTACAAAATCATTAAGCGCATCAGCGTGTTAAAATAACGTTGAAGCTGGCTAGACAGTCGCCGCCTAACTTGTTAGGGGGAGGAAAGTCCGGGCTGCACAGAGCAAGATGACGGCTAACGGCCGTACGTTGAAATCTTAGGCAACTAAGCATAAGGCGCGGAATAGGGCCACAGAGACGAGCGTATTAAGTTACGGTGAAACGCGGTAACCTCCATTTGCAGCAATATCAAATAGGCTGGCGATTTTATTTATGTACTTGTTATGTAAATAAATAGGGCGTGGCTCGCGCTGCCAGCGGGTAGATAGCTTGAGCGTATCAGTAATGGTGCGCCTAGATGAATGACTGTCAACTTTAGCAATAAAGTCTACAAAACCCGGCTTATCGGCCAGCTTCACTTATTTTTGTTTTGTTTTTGTTTTCAAAATATTACTTTTCAATATTTTCTGTTTGAAATTTCAACTCAAATTTATTTAGAGTGCAATTTTCTAAACAAAAAAGCCACACAAACGTGTGGCTTTTAAAGATGATTAAATCCTAAGATTGATTTCTACGACGCATTCCAAAGAAGCCTAAAGCCGCAGAACCAAACAACCAAGCCGCTGCTGGCACAGGCACAGATCCTGGATTTGGGTTGCCAATCGGCGCACCGTCTGTAGCCAGTACAGATTTAGCCAGAGTTACAGCGTAGCCTCCATTGTCTTGATCAATTAACATGCGCACCATCAGACCAGTCTCAATTTCATCTGTCCAACTTGTGCCAAGATCAAAAGTTGTAAATGAGTAGATATTATTTGCGCCAGCTAGTACGCCAATTAACTCCCAGCTTAAACTGGATGTTTCCCAGCCGTAAATTTCATCAATTTCATTAGCACGACCGATATCTATCGTTGGATTGTCAACATCATAAGCGCTGATACTTAAAGTGGCTGTTGTGTATGGTGAGATAACGGCATTGTGCGCCCATTGCCAATCTTCCCCAACAGATCGGTAGTAAGGTGCATCAATTGTGGCGATACTATTAGGGGCAAAATAGTTGGGTGTTGCGTTTAAAGCTGGTGATAATGCATCTATGGTATCAGCCGTGGCAGCCGCAACGGTTGTTGCGCTGAATAATGCGCCAAGCAGAAGGCTTGATACGACTAATTTTTGAATATACATTTTTATGGCTCCTTTAAATTTGCAAAAATTGCTATACAAGTTTAAGTATAAAAATCCTTTACTCAATCCCCTGTTTTTAGTATACAAACGTATAAATTATTTGATCTTCAGTCAATTTTATCTAATTAAATACGCTTAATAAACCGATGTTGTTTGCAATCATTAATCTAGTCGCTTGTTGTTATATTCTACATTCACTTAATTTAGTATCCCCTTGATTTTTATCACTATTATTTTATTGATAAAAATGCGCTAAGTCTTTGTCTTATAAAGAAAAAATAGTCAAAAAGTGCTTGCAAAGTGCTTTTTTTTTATCTATAGTGCAATTTAGTGGTGAAAAGTGGAGTTTAGTGGGAACTTTTGTCTGGGTGTGCGTTTTTGTCTGTTCCTATTTTAAGTCTGCTGATAACAAATAAATCGAATCACCAACACTAAACAATGTATTAAGGGCGGTTTATTCAAATCATGTTTCGCGGCGCAACACTTTTAAGTATGGATGCTAAATACAGGCTTGCAGTGCCTGCTAAGCATCGCGATGCTTTGTTGGCGCAGAGTGCGGGCAATTTGATTTTAACGGCGCATCCGCATCGCTGCTTATTGTTGTATCCGCAACCCGCTTGGGCGCCAATTGAGGCCAAAATCAATGGTTTGTCTAGCTTTAATCCGCAAACCAGCGCTTATCAACGCATGATGGTTGGTCAAGCAGAAGACTTGAGCTTGGATAGCGCAGGGCGCTTATTGGTATCACCCGTTTTACGTGGTTTTGCAAAATTAGATAAAGATGTCATGTTTGTTGGTCAAGGTAGCCATTTTGAGTTGTGGAATTTGGATGCTTGGAATAAGCAGCTGGAAATATTAACTGGCGGCGACAGTTTTGAAATGCCAACAGAGTTAGAAGGTTTTTCACTATGATGATGGGCGCGAAACCTGCGCCCAGCTTAGCCTCAGTGTCCGCATCGATTATGACTTCAGCTGTAAATCCACCTATTAAGTCGCCATCGGCTGCCCATATCACCGTTTTGTTAAACGAAGCAGTAGACGCGCTCAATATTAAGCCTACAGGCGTTTATGTTGACGGCACTTTTGGGCGTGGCGGTCACAGCCGCTTAATTTTATCGCGCTTAGAAAATGCAGGTCGTTTATACGCGATTGACCGTGATTTGGCTGCCTTCGCTGAAGGCCAAAGCATTCAAGACGAACGTTTTCATATTTCACATCTGCACTTTTCCGATATTAATCAATTAGCCAGCAATAACAATCTGACCAAAGTAGACGGCATTTTGCTGGATTTAGGTATTTCATCGCCTCAAATTGATGAAGGTGAGCGTGGTTTTAGTTTTAGATTTGATGCGCCCTTAGATATGCGCATGGACCAAACGCGTGGAAAGACAGCCGCAGAGCTATTGACCACAATTTCAGAACAACAATTAGGGAAAGTGATAAAAGACTATGGTGAAGAACGGTTTGCTAAGCAGGTTGCAAGGGCGATTATTAAGGAGCGCACAGACGGGCGCGCCATCACCACTACAGGACAGCTTGCCAAGATCGTGGCAAGTGCAATCCCCAAGATCGAGCCGGGCCAGAACCCCGCAACGCGCACCTTTCAAGCTTTACGGATTTTCGTCAATTCGGAGCTTGAGGAGTTATCGCTAATTTTACCTAAATGCCTGAATCTGTTGGCAGAAGGCGGCCGATTGGTGGTGATTAGTTTTCATTCGCTTGAAGATCGAATCGTAAAGCAATTTATTCAAGGTGAGCAAAATCGCGATGATTTGCCTGCGCGCTTTCCGGTTAAGGCGATTGATTTGCCGCAACCAAGATTAAAAGCGGTGGGCAAAGCCATTAAGCCAACGGCGGCTGAAGTAAAACAAAATCCGCGCAGCAGAAGTGCAGTAATGCGCGTGGCAGAAAGAACGGCAGTTGCTTAACAACGATGACGCGCATTAATTTTATTTTATTTTTCGTATTAATTGCCGTGAGCGTCGGTGTGATTACATCGCAGCATAAAGCGCGCAAATTGTATTTTGAGCTTGAACAACAGCAAGATTTAACGCGCAAATATGACACGGAATATGGTCAGTTGCAGTTAGAGCAAAGCACGTGGGCCATGAATTCGCGGGTTGAAGAGCTTGCGGCCAAAAAATTAAAAATGCAGGTACCTGATGCCACGCGCATTCAGGTGATTGCGAAAGAAGAAGTCACCGTTGAACTAATTCGGTGATGATAAAAAGAGAAAATG
>JAYWCF010000217.1:0-11751 GCA_043780715.1 Methylotenera sp.
CTTTCCCACGGGATGTTGTCGTCTAAGTTTGAACCCGAACATCTGGCGCATTCTTAAATGTTGCCATAAGTGCAATTCGGCCTTGGTCATTTCACTGCGTAATTGACGTGAAAATTTTTTGGTGTTGGGGTCAGTTCTGTGCATGATTAAAGGTTACACCCCCATCCTAACCTTCCCCCTCAAAAGGGGAGGGAATTAGAGCGCTTATTTACCACCCACCAAGCTTTTAACCGCAGCTACTAAATCGCCTGGCATCACCACAATTTTGCTGTTGTTAGAGGCTGATATTTTTTGCAAGGCGGTAATGTAGCGGTCGCCCAGCAAAAATGTGGCTGAGGTGTTGTTTTCTTTTACCGCTTCTGCGATAAATTTAATCGATTCGGCTGATGCTTTTGCCGCCACCATTTGCGCTTCGGCATCTTTACGCGCGGCTTCTAAACGCGCTTCTGCGTTTAATATTAGCGATTGTTTAGCACCTTCTGCTTCTGTTACCACTGCCACACGTTCACGCTCGGCTGCTGCTTGGCGTTCCATGGCATCTTGCATATTGGGTGATGGTTTAATGTCTTGAATCTCAACCGATTTAACGGTTAATCCCCAATCCAACGCTTCATCGGCAATCGCTAGTTTTAGCTCTGTTTTAATGCGGTCGCGTGATGTTAAAGCATGATTTAATTCCATGCCGCCAATGATTGAGCGCAAGTTGGTTTGCACCATATTACGCATGGCTTCACGGAAGTTTTCAATGCCATATACGGCGCGTTCAATATTAGAAACTTTAATAAAGGCCACGGCATTGGCTAAAATTACGGCGTTATCGGCGGTAATTACTTCTTGTTGCGGAATTTCTAAAATAATATCTTTGGTGGTGACTTTGTAACTTACTTTGGTAAAAATCGGGTTAATCACATGCAAGCCGGGGCTTAATACGCCAGCAAATTTACCCAACCTTTCCACTACCCATTCTTCGCCCTGCGGCACAATGCGTACGCCTTTAAAAATGGCCACAGCCACTAAAAAGATGAGTATTAAACTAAATTCGGTCATGATGATTTTCCTAAAAGTTAAACCGTGAAAATAAAATTATATTGCTTGAATGCGTAATGTGTTGCCTTCAACCGCCACCACACGCGCTTGCGTACCTTCTGAAATCGCTGCATCCGCTATTGCTGGCCATTCGCGGCTGCCCATTAAGCCTTGCGTAAATTGTATTTTTCCAGATTGACTTGGGCTGCAAGCCGCTATGACAGTACCCACGCGGCCGATTTCTTCACCTTGTGCTTGGCCCACACGCGAATGCGTTTCAGTTTTTTTGTAATTAAGCTTCCAAATGGCTAATGAGCCAATCGATAAGGCCGCAAAAATGGCAAATTGCATAGCAACTGGCATGACAGGAAACACCCAAGTGGCAATCGCCACGCACAGCGCCGCAATGCCAAACCACAACACATAAACCGTGCCTGTGGCCATTTCAATGGCCAGCAATACAAGCCCAAGCACGCCCCACATCCACATTGCATCAATCATAATGGTATCCCTTTTAAATGGCTTTAAAACCACTATTAATGGTATCACTCTTTTGTTTTGAACCGAATGCGCCGCGCTTAATCCTAATAAATTAACTTTATTGTGTTGATGATGCAAAACCCTGTTCAAATTGTTTGGTTTAAACGTGATTTGCGCATAATTGACCACGCGCCGCTACAAGCTGCTTGCTTGGCTGGCAATGTGTTGCCGCTGTATTGCTGGGAACCAAGTCAATGGGCGGGTGACGATTATGTGGCGCAACATCAAACTTTTATTAGTGAATGCTTAGCAGAGCTAAAAAAAGAGCTGGCAGGCATTGGCTTGCATTTGCAAATTTCATCTGTAGGCATTGTTGAAACCTTGCAGCATATTAAAAAACAAGCACCGATTGCGGGCCTATACAGCCATGAAGAAACCGGCAATGGCGCCAGTTTTTTAGTGGATAAGGCGGTAGGCGCTTGGTGCAAAACACAGCAAATTAATTGGCAAGAATCGCCACAAAATGGCGTAGTGCGGCGCTTAAGCAATCGCAACCATTGGAATAAACATTGGGAATCGCGCATGAGTGCGCCGATTATTGCCAAACCGCAATCGGCATTAGCCGCGCAAACTATCATTCTGACATCAGGCAATATGCCGCAGGCAAAAGGTAGCGATAAACCCAGACGGCAACGCGGCGGTCGAAATGAAGCGTTAAGCTTTTTTGATAGCTTTTTAGATGGCCGTGCGGCCAAGTTTAGGGGTGGCATTTCAAGCCCGCTAACCGCCGTCACCGCTGGTTCGCGGCTTTCACCTTATTTGGCCTATGGCTGCTTATCCATGCGCGAAGTGGTGCAAGCCACCAGAGAACGCCGAGATTGGGCCAATCAAGTACCTCATCTTTTCCCTAAAAACTTAAATGGCGGCCTAATTGGCTTTGAAAGCCGCTTGCATTGGCATTGCCATTTTATGCAAAAGCTAGAATCAGAACCTGAAATGGAATTTGAAAACCTGCATCACGCACATGATGGTATGCGCGATGAAACGCTTGCGCATACCGAATCGCAACGGCGCCTTGCCGCTTGGAGTAAAGGCGAAACAGGCTGGCCGCTAATAGATGCCTGCATGGCGATGTTGCGTGAAACAGGTTGGATTAATTTTCGCATGCGCGCCATGTTGATGAGCACCGCCAGCTATTTGTATTGGCTGCATTGGCGCGAAACGGGCTTGCATTTAGCGCGTGAATTTTTGGATTACGAGCCTGGCATTCATTGGGCGCAAACCCAAATGCAAAGCGGCACCACAGGCATTAATACTTTGCGTATTTACAGCCCCATTAAGCAAGCGCAGAACCAAGACCCCACTGGTGCATTTGTGCGACATTGGTTGCCAGCGCTTAAAAATGTGCCTGATTCTTGGATTTTTGAACCTTATTTAATGCCGAAAAATCTGCAAAAACAATACGGCTGCGAGCTTGAAAAACATTATCCAGCACCTTTAATTGATATTGCCGTTGCCATGCGTGAAGCCAGAGCAAAAATATCGCAAGCACGCAAACAAGCAGGTAGTTTTGATGAAACGCAAGCCATTATTAAAAAGCATGCTTCACGCAAAGGCATGCTGGGCAGTGCGCGTGACGCACATGGCCAAGAATTAGTCGCAAAAAAACGGCAAAAAAAGAGTACACTTACTAAACTAAAAAACTTACAGCAAGAGCTTTTTTAAATGGCGCACGCAACCAAACTTATTATTCCTTGTGATCGTGCTGAACGCCTGCAATATATTAGGCGCATGTTTCCACTAGCCACTGGCCCTTTTTTAGGTGACGATTGGCGCGGTGGGCGTTATGAGGCGCTTAAACGCTTAAACAGCATCGATGCGATTGCTTATAACCGCAACCGTAATTTTATTAACGGCGCGGTCACCAAACTTTCTCCCTATTTTCGCTACGGCTGCTTAACCTTAAAAGAAGCATCTGATACGGCGCGCGAAAAATTTGGCGTGCATGCCGAAAAATTTGTGTTTGAGCTAGCATGGCGCGATTATTGGCGCCGCGTTTGGTACGACATGGGCGATGGCATTTTTAGCGATATTGAAGACCCAAAAGTGGCGCTGGGCGATAAATTAATGCCCGATTTTATTCGCCAAGGCATTACTGGTTTGCCTTGTATGGATGGCTTTGTACGCGATTTAACCCAATACGGTTATGTGCATAATCATGCGCGCATGTGGTTTGCGGCCTATGTGGTGCATTGGCTAAAAGTAGATTGGCGCGAAGCCGCCGATTGGTTTGAGAACAATTTATTGGATGGCGATAAAGCCTCTAATCATTTATCTTGGCAATGGATAGCATCGCTTTTTAGCTCAAAACCGTATTTTTTCAATAAAGAAAATCTAGCGCGCTACACTGGCGAAAAATATTGCACCAATTGCAAAGTAAGCTGCCCTTTTGATGCCAGTTATGAGCAGCTAAGTGACAAATTATTTGCCAACTTGCCGCTCACAGCAGCTAAAAAGCACAAAGTGAGCATTCCATTAAAATCAGCCGTATCAATTCACCCAGCCGTGGCAGTTTATGTGCACGATGAAATGCTATCAGCCGCGCACCCATTAATGCACAAGCCCATGGCCAAAATATTTGTGTTTGACGACATGTTGCATGGCAGATGGCCGCTAAAACGCATTCAGTTTTTGGCCGATTGTTTAAGCGAACTACAAGATGTGGAAGTGTGGATGGGCGACACACCGACGGTATTAAAAGAGCGTGGCGTGGGCCAAGTAATTACGCAACAAACGCCAAACAAACAAATAAAAGCCTTGCTTGAGCCTTTTAATACCACTTGGCAACCCGAAGTTAAATTTGCCGATGTGGAAATTAGCGGAAATCGTCTTAAGCGATTCTCACGTTATTGGGAAAAAGTCGGCCCAGCGATATTGGGCGAAGGCTATCGTCAGCCATAATTAAAACAAGGGGAATCATGTGGGCCTATTTCTGCTTATTATTTTAGCTGTGATTATTTTTTATTGCGTGCTCACTTACAACAGCTTGGTTTCGATTAAAAATAATGTATCAAAAGCGTGGGCCAATATTGATGTGTTGTTAAAACAGCGCCATGATGAGCTACCTAAATTAATCGATACCTGCAAAACCTATATGGCGCATGAAGCCGCCACGTTAGAAAAAGTAATCAGCGCGCGCATGGGGGTAGATGCCGCACGCCAAAGCCATAATGTGGCAGGATTAAGTCAATCAGAATCCGCGTTAACCGCTAGCTTAGGTGGTTTATATGCGGTAGTTGAGAATTATCCCAACTTAAAAGCCGACCAAACCTTTATAAATTTACAGCAACGCATTACCGGTTTAGAGAACCAAATCGCGGATAGGCGTGAGTTTTATAATGATTCGGTGAATACCAATAATGTGCGCATTGCGCAATTCCCAGATTTAATTGTTGCCAAATTATTTGCTTTTGAACGCGCCGAATCGCTGCGTTTTAGCGCAGCCGAGCTAAAAGATATTGATGTAAGCGCACGATTTAACGCGTAAAACGCATTCATGTTTGCGCGTTTAAAAGGCCAAAGCGTCAACTTTGGCGCCATCGGCATACTAATCATTGCGCTGGTAGCAGCTTATTCTTTGCGCCATCACAGCCATATTCAGCCAATTTGGCGCGGCCTTTTATTAGCTTGTATGGCTATTAGCTTTTTTGCTGGCTTGTTCAATTATTGGCGATTACTTAAACTATCAGAAGCGCCAATTTCAAGCATTGCCGCCGCCGCGCAAGGCTATATTGAGCTGCAAGGCATCGCATCCACCCAAAAACCCATGAAAACGCCTTACCACGGCATACCCTGTGTATGGTACCGCGCTTGGGTTTACGCCAACATTCCAAGCAATGGCAAATCCACTGGTGTTTATGAAAACCGATTGCTGGAATACAGTGAAAGCCAAAGCGTATTTACGTTAAAAGATGTTTCTGGGGAATGTAGCGTTGACCCAAAAGGCGCAGAAATTATGCATTTTAAAGCCAGCACTTGGCGCAAAAATAATCACCGTTATGCCGAAGAATACTTGCCTGCTGGCAAGCCGCTATATGTGCTGGGGCAGTTAGATTCAAGGCATGACGTGCTTAATAGCTCAATCGCGAATACACAAGTTAGCCAAAAATTAGCGCAATTAAAAGCGCGCCCGCAACATTTATTAAATCGTTATGACCATAATTTAGACGGTGAAATTAGCTTAGAAGAATGGGAATTAGCGCGCCAAGATGCCATAAAAGAAGTGCATGGTGAGCATGCCATGCGCCGAAATTTAGGCGACTTTACCTTAACTAAACCCCGCAATAATCATCTATTTTTAATCTCAGCACAATCGCCACAGCAATTAAGAGACGATTATAAAAAATGGTTAGCGGGGCATTTGGCTATTTTAAGTTTGCTCAGCTTTTTACTGATTAAGTTGGCTTAATCGCTGTAAATTCGGCCATTTATGGTCAATCATTTAATTAACAGTCATTTAGGCCACACTAAATTTTAGCCTAAGATTTTAGGCTTACTAAGGCTATGTTAAAATGCTGTTTATCTCTTAGTAGCAACCCGAATACACGCTCATATGCAAAATACAGCCCATAAAGAACTCGCTAAATCCTTTGACCCCAAGGCCATTGAAAGCCAATGGTATGCTTTTTGGGAGAGCAAAGGCTATTACGCGGCTGGCTTAAACCCAGAAGTTAAAGACAATTTCTGTATTTTATTACCGCCACCCAATGTCACAGGCACATTGCATATGGGTCACGGTTTTAATCAAACCTTGATGGATGCGTTAACGCGCTATCACCGTATGCGCGGCGCCAATACGCTGTGGCAACCGGGTACTGACCATGCTGGTATTGCTACCCAAATTGTTGTAGAGCGCCAATTAGATGCGCAAGGGATTAGTCGCCACGACTTAGGTCGCGACGCTTTTCTGGACAAGGTGTGGGAATGGAAAGAATATTCTGGCGGCACCATTACGCAACAAATGCGCCGTTTAGGCACATCGCCCGATTGGTCGCGCGAACGCTTTACCATGGACCCTGCGCTGAACAAAACAGTAACAGAGAGCTTTGTGCGCCTTTATAACGAAGGCCTGATTTACCGCGGTAAACGTTTGGTGAACTGGGATGTAAAACTTGGCACAGCGGTTTCTGACTTGGAAGTAGTACAAGAAGAAGAAGACGGTTTTATGTGGCACATCAACTATCCGTTAGTTGAGCCAGATACGGTAAAAGGTTTAACCCATTTAGAAGTGGCCACCACACGCCCAGAAACCATGCTGGGCGACGTGGCGGTGATGATTAATCCTGACGATGAGCGCTATAAACACTTAGTGGGCAAGTTGGTAAAACTGCCACTTTGTGACCGCGAAATCCCGATTATTGCCGATGATTATGTGGATATAGCATTTGGTACTGGCTGCGTAAAAGTGACGCCTGCGCATGATTTTAACGACAATATGGTGGGTCAGCGTCAAGGTTTAGATAAAATTGTGATTCTGAATCTTGAAGGTTTTGTGCCTGCTAGCGCAGAGGTTTGGGCCTCTGATGGCGCAGCCAAAGAGTCAATCGATTTGCCTCAACACATAGTTGGTTTAGAGCGCTTTGCCGCGCGTAAACAAGTAGTTATTGATTTGGAAGCAGACGGCTATTTAGTTAAAACCGAAAAACACAAACTTAAAGTGCCGCGCGGCGATCGCACTAATGTGGTGATTGAGCCAATGCTAACCGACCAATGGTTTGTAGCGATGACCAAGCCAACGGATGACGGCAAAAGTATTACCCAAAAAGCGTTGGATGTAGTGGCGAATGGTGAGATTAAGTTTTACCCAGACAATTGGGTGAATACCTATAACCAATGGCTGAATAATATTCAAGATTGGTGTATTTCACGCCAGCTTTGGTGGGGGCATCAAATCCCTGCTTGGTATTCGGATGATGGCAAAGTTTACGTAGCGCATGACGAAGCGGAAGCAAAAATTGTTGCCGCCAAAGATGGCTATACAGGCAATTTAAAACGCGATAACGATGTGCTGGACACTTGGTATTCATCTGCGCTTTGGCCATTTTCAACCTTAGACTGGACAGGCGATGCCGCGATTGACGCGCAAAATCAAGCGCTTAAGCAATTTTTGCCGTCTAGCGTGTTGGTTACTGGCTTCGATATTATCTTCTTTTGGGTGGCGCGCATGGTGATGATGACTAAACACATCACTGGCCAGATTCCGTTTAAGCATGTGTATGTGCATGGCTTGATTCGCGATGCCGAAGGCCAGAAGATGAGTAAATCAAAAGGCAACGTGCTGGACCCGATTGATTTGATTGATGGCATTGATTTAGACGCGCTGATTAAAAAGCGCACTACTGGTTTGATGAACCCAAAAGACGCGGAAAAGATTGAAAAACGTACGCGCAAAGAATTCCCAGAAGGCATTGCGGCTTACGGAACAGATGCTTTGCGCTTTACTTTTGCCGCGCTAGCCAGCCCTGGGCGTGATATTAAGTTTGATTTACAGCGCTGCGATGGTTACCGAAACTTCTGTAACAAGCTATGGAACGCTACCCGCTTTGTATTAATGAACGTGCAAAATGAAGACGGTAGCTTAAAAGATTGCGGCTTAGAAGACTGCAAAACTAAACCAGAAGGCCATTTGTTTTTCTCACCGGCTGACCGCTGGATTGTGAGCCAATTGCAACGCACAGAGGCAGAAGTTGAACGTGCGTTTACCGACTATCGATTCGATTTAGCCGCCAAAGCCATGTATGAATTTGTGTGGGATGAATATTGCGATTGGTATTTAGAGCTAGCAAAAGTACAAATCCAAACGGGTAATGAATCATCGCAACGCGGTACGCGCCGTACCTTGATTCGTGTATTAGAAACCATATTGCGCCTAGTGCATCCGATTATGCCGTTTATTACCGAAGAAATTTGGGCCACCATAGGCCCAATAAGTGGCAGAACTGGGCCTAGCATTATGTTAGAAGCCTACCCAATATCACAGCCGAATAAGCTAGATACCGTATCAGAGGCATGGGTAGCGCAATTAAAACAAGCGGTTGATGCTTGCCGTAGCTTGCGTGGCGAAATGGGTATCTCACCCGCTAGTAGAGTGCCATTAATCGCATCTGGCAATGCAGAACAATTAGCCACATATGCGCCTTATTTAAAAGCCTTAGCCAAATTAGAAGAGGTTTCGATTGTGGCAGACTTGCCAGAAGCCGATGCACCTGTGATGTTGGTTAATGACTTTAAACTGATGCTTAAAGTTGAAATTGACGTGGCGGCTGAAAAAGAGCGTTTAGGCAAAGAAATTGCGCGTTTACAGGCTGAAATCGGCAAAGCCAATGGCAAGCTGAATAACGAAAGCTTTGTAGCGCGTGCGCCTTCTGAAGTTGTGGCGCAAGAAAAAGCGCGTGTGGCGGAATTTAGTGCTAATTTGGATAAATTACAAACGCAATTGGCAAAGCTAAATTAATGATTAACTGAGCATAACCTTATTTTAACCACAGAAACTTCTACTCCCGTCATTCCCGCGCAGGCGGGAATCCAGTTCAGTGGTCATCTTAACATCACTCAAAATAGTGTTATGCATGCTAAGTTTGAGAATCAATATGATGACTTTTTCTGCTTTGGGCTAACTCCAGAATTTTGCCTCACGTCTGGATTCCCGCCTGCGCGGAAATGACGGTTTTTATGCTATTTCTGTTCGTCATTATGGATTTTTACCACTGCGCAACGGTCACATAAATTCAATATGTCCACCTCAAACGATAATCCTGAAAATGAAATCATGTGCTCTTGCAGCGGAACGACACGCGGCAAGATTTATGATTTGTATAAGCAGGGTTTAGATATTGACGGCATTTCGCAGCGCACAGGCATTAAAACGGGCTGTGGCGGTTGCGAGTGGGATATTGAAGCGTTTGTTACCGCGCTTAAAGAGGTGGATTCTGCAAACTAGCGCTGCAAAATCAAATAAACAAAAATCAAATAAACAAATTCACGTCTGATTCGCCGGCAAATTCAAAAAAGGTAGCGGCGCCACCAAATTCAATTTCATCAATAAAATCGGTCTTTTTAAAATCAAATAAATCCACCGTCATTTGGCAGGCAATCAGCTTAACGCCCGCCTCAATACACGCGCTACGCAACTCTTCAATACTGGCTACGCCTTTGCTGGCAATTTTTTGTTTCATCATCATGGTCGCCATGCTTTCCATACCCGGCAACATTTGCACAAAATTGGGCATGGGCACAGGCATTGGCATGGCTGGGTTGCCCAGCGGCGATACTTTTAAATCGCTTAAATCTTTTTTAAGCAGCGTTAAGCCATAAAACGTAAAAAAAATGCTCACTTCGTAATCGAGTGCGGCAGCGGTTGATGCCAAAATAAAAGGCGGATAAGCCCAATCTAATGAGCCTTTTGAGGCGATTAAGGCAAGCTTTTTGGCCATGGCAACTTAAGTAGAGCGCTTTTTAATATAAAACGTATACACGCCTTCTGTTTCATCTTGCTCAAGCAGCTCATGCCCTGTTTGTTTGCAAAACGCCTGAAAATCTTTAACAGAGCCCGGGTCTGTGGCGGCTACTTTTAAAATTTGCGCAGGCCCAATTTCACTTAAGCCTTTTTTGCAACGCAAAATCGGTAAAGGGCAATTTAAATTGCGTGCGTCTAATTCTTTATCAAAGTCCATTTTTATTCCTATTTTTAAATAACCAATGCGCCCTATTTTTTTGCGCTAAACGGGTAGCCTGCTTTACCCCATGCCAACACGCCACCCACCAAATTAGAGACGTTTTTTAAACCTTTGCTGGTGGCAAAATCGGCCGCATGCGCCGAACGCACGCCACTGTGGCAATAAAATACCACTTTTTCGGCATTCACCAGCTTTTCATATTCTACTGGCAACATGGATAATTGAATATGAATCGCATCTGGAATAATGCCACGCGCGACTTCATCGTCATTGCGCACATCAACCAATACTACTTTGGTTTCTTTAAGCAATTGTTGTAAATCGGCTGCTTGTATATCAGAATAATTTTTCATGACTAAAACCTAAATATTTTTTGTATTGTACACATGAAAACAACGCATTAAAACGCTTAACAAAGGCTTTGTAATTTTCATCATTTTTATTAATATGCGAATAATTAATAAACTTAGTTAATTAGGTGTTGTAAGCCTATACTGGCTAGTTGTAATTCAACCACTTATAAGAAGATATTAACCATAAAGTTAATCATGAACAAATGACAAAATCAGACATTCTCGAAGAAGACCCTAGGCAAAATAATATTCTTGCTACCTTACACAAGGCCGATTACGAACGTATTTTGCCCGATTTAAAATTAGTTGAAATGCCGCTTGGTTGGACGATTGCAGAGGCGGGTGACCATGTGAAATTCATTCACTTTCCAATCAGTGGCATCGTTTCGTTAATCTATGAATTAGAAGATGGCTCATCTAGCGAAATTGCCATTGTAGGCAATGAGGGCATGGTTGGAATATCCATTTACATGGGTGGCGATAGCATGCCAAGCAGTACAGAAGTGCAAAGTGAAGGCAAAGCCTACCGTTTAAGCCGAAGTATATTAAAACGCGAATTTGCGCTTGGCGGCCATTTGCAGCAAGTGGCGCTTCTGTATACGCAAGCGCTCATTGCACAAACTTCTCAAACCGCTGTTTGCAATCAGCACCACTCGTTAGAACAGCAGCTTTGTCGCTGGTTATTAATGACGCTAGATCGATTGCCTAGTAATCAAGTAGTGATTACCCATACCTTAATCGCTAAACTACTTGGCGTTCGCAGAGAATCCATTTCAGAAGCAGCGGCAAAATTACAAAAAGATGGATTAATTACCTACTCGCGCGGGCAAATTACAGTAGTCAGTGTGCCCAAACTTAAAAAACGCGTATGTGAATGTTATGAAGTTGTGACAAAAGAATATGCTCGATTATTACCAACTATTGAGTAAGTTTTCTTTTAAACGGTATAAATCGGCAAATTTTGACGGCACATTAATATCTGCTAACTTTTAGATAAGCACTAGCCGAAAATCAAAGTTAATTTGTGTAAGTTAAATTCACACTCAACAATAAAAAAGCCCACAAATCTGTGGGCTTTTTTAATAATACTGGTGGCCGGAGCGGGAATCGAACCTGCGACACGCGGATTTTCAATCCGCTGCTCTACCGACTGAGCT
>JAYWCF010000218.1:0-4343 GCA_043780715.1 Methylotenera sp.
TAAATAACTCAAACTAGAGTAACCCGTACCAAAATCATCCACCGCCAACTGCACGCCGATTTCTTTAAGTTGTTGCAAAATTTCTTTGCTGGTCAGTGCATCACGCATCAATACTGTTTCGGTGATTTCCAGCTCTAAACAGGCGGCCGGCAATTGCGTTTCTAGCAATATGGCGCGCACGCCATCTACAAAATCTTTCTGTAAAAACTCTTTTGCTGAAATATTAACCGCGATACTTAAGGCTTGTAGGCCATCGTCTAGCCAGCTTTTGGCTTGTCTGCAGGCCTCAGATAATACCCACTTGCCAATCGGCACAATCAAGCCAGAATCTTCTGCAATGTTAATGAATCTTTTAGGCGCAATATCGCCCCATTCAGCGTGTTTCCAACGGATTAAAACCTCAACACCTGTAATCTTTTTCGATTTCAAATTAAATTTGGGTTGGTAATGCAGAAAAAATTGCTGTTTTTCAACCGCATTGCGTAAATGCGCTTCAATCATTAAGCGCTGTACTACGCGCGTGTTCATTTCGGTTTTAAAAAATTGATAATTAGCGCGACCTTTGTCTTTGGCGTAATACATGGCGGTATCGGCGCTTTTAATCAGCGTTTCCGCGTCTATACCATCGTTTGGGTATACGCTAATGCCAATGCTGGTTGAAATATGCAAATTGCATTTGTTCAAAAAATGAGGCAATTTAAGCTCATCTATTATTTTTTGGGCGCTTAAGGCGGCATCTTCATCGTGTTTAATATCCGCCAATAAAAGAATAAATTCATCACCGCCTTGCCTACTGACGGTATCGGCATTACGCACGCAATCGATTAATCGTTTAGAAACCGATTGTAGAAGCTTATCGCCAGTGGCATGGCCCAGAGAATCATTAATGTGCTTAAAATTATCTAAATCTAAAAAAAGTAAGGCTACTTTTGTATCGTTTCGGTCTGCCATTGCAATAGCTTGTGCAATGCGGTCATTTAGCAAAACGCGGTTGGGCAAATTGGTTAAAAAATCGTGCTGCGCTAAATGTGCCATTTTCATCGACATGGCTTTTGCTGCACTTACATCATGAAACACCACCACAACGCCAGTAAGATGACCATTTTCATCGTGAATAGGTGATGATGAATCCTCAATTGAAATTTCGCTGTCATCGCGCTTAATTAATATCGTATCGGCCGCTAAACCCTTGGGCGCGTTTGATTTAAGAACCAATTGCACAGGGTTAGGTGCGGGTTTGCGGGTAGTGCCATTAATAATATTGAATACTTGGCCGCTAGGGCGGCCATATGCGGCTTTGCTAGACCAGCCAGTAAGCTTTTCGGCGGCGCTGTTTAAATAGTTAATATTGCCTAAAATATCGGTATAAAAAACGGCATCACTGATTGAATTTAATGCAATTTGCGCACTGTTTTCTATTGCTGCTTTTGATTTTTTTTTAATAATTTTATTGCGAATGGCGCTTTTAAGTTTAATCGTGCTGAAAACCGAGCTATCTTCTGCAAATATTCTGGAATTTGTAACTTTGCCCACTATTTTTTTGACTAGATTATCCATGATGATTTGCTTTCGTTGGCTAGCCGAATGACTGACTTATCAATTCATTATCCGCAAGCGTTAAAAGCAGTCTGTGCATTAACGTACATAAAAAGCAAAATTTTGATAAATATCAATTAATTTAAATGGGGGAATTTTTGGTTTAAGCTTTTTAAAAGCTAAGTTCGAAAGATAAATTTGAAAGTAAAGTTTGATAAGCTAAATTTGAAATTTAAGCTCAAGTAAAACGTCAATAAATCTTAACTAAATCAACTCACTATTTGGCAATGCCATGCAACGATGGCAATAAACGATCAAATTCTAATTTCACCACTTCGTAACATTCACAGCAACGCAATTCTAGTTTTGGTCTGTCAATTACGGTTATTTTGCCGCGCGTGTAGTGAATTAAACCGGCTTTTTGTAACTTACTAGCCGCTTCTGTCACGCCTTCGCGGCGCACACCAAGCATATTGGCGATTAACTCTTGGGTCATGGTGAGCTCATTGCTGGCTAATCTATCTAAGCTTAGTAATAACCAGCGGCACAATTGCTGTTCTACCGTGTGGTGGCGATTGCACACCGCGGTTTGCGCCATTTGCGTGATTAATGCCTGCGTGTAGCGCAATAATAAGCGCTGCACAGGGCCTGCGCGATTAAATTCAGATTTGATTAAATTGGATTTAAGACGATAGCCAAAGCCTGCGCTTTGCACCACCGCGCGGCTTGGCGTGGTATCGCCACCCATAAAAATGGATATACCCAATACGCCTTCGTTACCCACAATGGCAATTTCGGCCGATGCGCCATCTTCCATGACATACAACAAAGAAATAATAGCGGTGGTGGGAAAATACACATGGTGTAATTGTCCGCCCGATTCGTACAACACCTCACCCAAAGGCAATGTAACTAAATCTAAATTTGGAAACAGCCTGTCGTATTCGCTAGCGAGAAGGGCATCTAGTAGATGATTTTGGCGAGGGTTGGACAAAATAGTCATAACAATTTAATTAAAGAAATTTAAGTTAGTTTAGGGTCCTATGTAAGATTACTATGTGCGCTAGGCAACTTATAGATAGAAATAATCTAAATTATGTACGGCGCCGTACAGACAGTATAGGCGTTATGTTTAAAACTGGTGTTAATGATTTTATTGGTACGTTCTTAGAGCGCATCAATAAGCAGATTTTTCAAATCATTTAGGAGTTTTGCGTATGAATCTTTAAATGCCAAGAAGCCCAATCAATTGAGCAAATATCTATACAGCCATTTTATTTTTGGAACATTAAAAATAAAATGGTTTGTCTTTTTGTGAAATCACTTTGCAATCAAATTAGCCTAGCAGACACCATTAAACGCCTAGATTGCAAGCGCCTAAGTGGTCTGAAAAGCTAAGCTAATTATCTTACTTTATTAATTGGTACCAGTTGTAGTTCCGTTTACAGGGCCTTCTTTGGTGACATCAACGCTGCCATTTTTGCTAACGCCAGTGGTTGTGCCAATCGGTTTATTGTTCATCGAGCTTTTATAGCTAACGCCGCCTTCGGTTTGTTCCATATTGCCATACATTGTTTCGTGATGCTTCATGTATTCATCTCTTGAAACCATGCCGTTATTGTCGGTATCCATCATTTTCATTTCGCTATTACTTTTGTGAGAAGTGTGTTTCTTCATCATTTTAGCATTGGCTTTTTTATCCACTCTTTTATCTTGCTGTTTAATTTGTGGTGTGGCCGATGTACCAAGCGCGCTGCCATCATCAGTATTTTCAGTAGTCGTAGCGGCATTGGCAGAGAATGCGCCTATTAAAAAAGTAGTCGCAATTGCGCTAGTTAAGGCGCTTTTAATCAATTTGTTCATGTTAAATCCTTTAAGTAATCAAAAAATAAGTGCTGCAGTCAGAATGACAAATTCATGTTAGGGCGCACAAAAAAGGGCGTCTGTACGCAAACGAACGTTGTTCTTAATTATATTTTGGGGACTATTTAGATTGGATTTAGCTGCAATTTTTGCAAAAAGAATTGACTAGAGCTGATGATAAAAAGCGCTGATGCTGATTGTTGATTGAAATGTTTTAACAAGCTAATTGATATTGAATAGTTATCAAAATTAATACTTTTGTACGCTACCACACAGACGTTAAGCCCTAAATATTGCATGCTTATTTATGTTGGTGATAAAGCCAATTAGTTAGGTATAAATTCGTTACTTGTATTTTCTGTTAGGAATCAATAACGCGCACTGTATGGCTGTTTTTAACTCAAGAAAAATATAAAAATCCTTATTAATATCAATACATTGATCGCTTTTAAGTATATTTAAGGACTTGTTAAAATGACTACGTTAAGCTCTCAATTTTTACCGCTTTTTTATCAACCAAATTTTGAAGTACCAGAAGAAGAAGAAGCGCAAACCCGCGAAGACTTAGCCACATCCTTGCGTGGCATTTCTGAAACTACATTTAAAGATTATGGCCACGCCACACGCAGTGTGCATGCCAAAAGCCACGGCTTATTAATTGGTGAAATGCAAGTGTTGGATAGTTTGCCGCCTTATTTAGCACAAGGCATTTTTGCCAAAGTAACCAGCTACCCAGTGGTGATGCGTATTTCGACTATTCCGGGTGATATATTGGATGACAATGTATCAACACCGCGCGGCTTTGCGGTAAAGGTGGTTGGCGTTGAAGGCGAGCGCTTAATGGGCACCGAAAACGCCGTTACGCAAGATTTTGTATTAGTAAATGGGCCTGCCTTTTTAACTTCTGGGCCACGTCAATTTTTATCTAAACTTAAATTATTAGC
>JAYWCF010000219.1:0-4317 GCA_043780715.1 Methylotenera sp.
AATTTGCTAGGGGAAGGTCTGCGCGATGCGCTAGACCCTAGATCGAATAACAAATAAACGGGCATCTCTATAAACTCAACTTTGCGAGCATCCGCCTAGCGGATTGCCTGCTTAAAGCACTACGTTGCCACACTGCGTTGCTCTTAAAAAATAATTCCTTATATATTTAATATATGCCGCGTCATTATTTTTTAATCGCGCCTTGTTTGACTTAGATAGTTGAATTTATAGAGACGCCCTAAAACGATATTATTCATAAAATTGTTCAAATAGTTATTTGAGCAATATCACTAACTAACAGGATTCGCTATGGGATTTTTAGCCGGAAAAAAAATATTAATCGCAGGTTTACTCAGTAACCGTTCAATCGCCTATGGCATTGCCGCCGCCATGAAGCGCGAAGGTGCAGAGCTTGCTTTCACCTATCAAATGGAAAAACATGCTGGACGTGTGGCGGGTTTAGCGGCCGATTTTGATTCTAAAATTGTGTTGCCATGTGATGTGGCCGAAGATGCACAAATTGATGCCCTCTTTCAGGCGCTTGCCAAACATTGGGATGGATTAGATGGCCTTGTGCATTCACTGGCTTTTGTACCAAAAGTAGCTTTAGATGGCGATTACTTAGATGCCGTCAATCGCGAATATTTCCGCATTGCGCATGATATTAGCTCTTACAGCTTTTCAGCCCTTGCCAAAGCGGCATACCCGATGATGCAAGGCCGCAACGGTAGCTTACTAACATTAAGTTATCTAGGAGCTGAGCGCACCATGCCTAACTATAACGTCATGGGCGTGGCTAAAGCCAGCTTAGAGGCCAACGTACGCTATTTAGCACAAAGTCTAGGCCCACGTGGCATTCGCGTTAACGCTGTGTCTGCAGGCCCTATTAAAACATTGGCTGCTTCTGGCATTGCTGATTTCGATAAAATGATTGGCTTTAATGAGCGTCATGCGGCATTACGCCGCAATGTTACCATTGAAGAAGTTGGCAATACGGCCGCATTTTTGTGCAGTGATTTAGCCTCAGGCATTACAGGTGAAATAACTTATGTTGATGGCGGTATGAATATTACAGCCGCTGGTCAAATCGATTAGCTAGTAATTGCAAACGCTCTAAAACAAAAAAGCCGATATTTTCATATCGGCTTTTTTTATCAGAAAAATATCTTAGAATAAAATTTTAGAGACATCCCAATTAATTATCTAATTTAGTTTCCAACAATTTACGATTCACCACTACATCGCCTTTAGATTTAAGCGATTTACCATAAGCACTCATGTACTCAGCGGCTACAGCAACCTGAAACTGTTCATTTGCTGCTTGCTTCGCATCCGCTTTAATTGCGCTATCTACGCGGCTCACTTGCACAATCGTGTAAGCCTTATTGCCATCCATATAGCCGGCGTAAGCAGGCAACTTACTGGTATCAATCTTAAACGCTTGCTTCATTACCAGCTCTGTTAAACCTTGAGCATTTTTACGATCAACCGTTACTGGCGGAATCCACTCTAAATCATCTGCAGCACTTCCTGATTTAAGTTTAGCCAATGTAGCTAAACCTTTATCAGCCGCCATTTTAGAAGCCTGCTCTAGTTTCAACAAAGCTTCGATGCCGCCTTTAACTTCATCATAACTACGTGGCGCGGCAGGTTTGTACTCTAACACACGGGCTGAAACTAAATTATTAGGGGATACTTCTACCGCTTCAGAATTACGTTTTTCTTTCAACACATCATCCGAAAACACCAAATTCATCAATTTGTCATTTTTGAAAAATTTAGCGCCCTCTTCACGTGTCATCAAAGGGCCTGTTTGCACTTGCAAGCCAAATTTTTCAGCCGCTGGTTTTAAGCTGCCAGATTGCTCATACACCGTATTGCTGAAATCATCAGCCAATTCTGCATATTTTGCCTGCGCTTTTTGAAACAATAATTCGCCTTTAATTTGTGGCTTCATACTGTCAAAAGAAGAAGATTGTCCTGTAACACCGTTTAATTTAATGATGTGATAACCAAATTCAGATTCAACCAAATCACTAATTTGATCAACCTTCATTGCAAATACGGTATCTTCAAATGGCTTTACCATTGCACCGCGACCAAAACTACCTAGATCACCACCTTTAGTGGCAGAGCCTGGATCTTGTGAGTTTTTGATGGCTAACTCTTCAAAACGTGATGGTTCTTTTTTTAATTGCATCAAAATATCAGCCGCTTTTTCTTTTGCCGCCGCCTTTTCTTCTGGTGTTGCCGTTACACCAAATCCAATCAAAATATGGCTGGCCTGACGTTGCTCATCGCCTTGAAACTTGGCCGCATTTTCATCATAAAATTGTTTTACTTCGGCATCGGTCACTGACATTTGCGCAACCAAACCGGCGGCAGATAATAAAGCAAACTCTAACTTAACTTTTTCTGGCACTTTGAATTTGTCTTTGTGCTGATCGTAATACGCTTTTACTTGCGCAGGCGTTACGGTGGTTTGCGATACAAATTGTGCTGTTTTAATTTCCGCAAAACTCACATCTCGTTGTTGAAAGGCAAATTTTAAAGCATTATCGGCAACGCCTTTTGGCACAGAAACTAGCAAGCCTAAACCCTCGCGCGCCTGCTGTGTCAGCAACTCATTACGCCTATCATTTTCAAACTTGCTAGCAGTTAATTTATTTTGTGCTAATGTTTTTTGATATAAATCTTCAGAGAATTTACCGTTTTGTTGAAACTCAGGCATACCCAATATATAGGTGCTTAGCTGCTCATCGCTGATTTTAAATTTAGACTTTTGAATTTCTTCATTAACTAAGCGACGCGTAATTAAACCATCCAGTACAGATTGTTTTAACGCTGCACTTTCTAACAATGCCGCATCGACTTTTTGTCCCTCCGATTGCAAACGATTACGCACATTATCGATGGCATTACCGTATTCCTGAATTGAAATTTTTTCGCCATTAACTTTAGCAATGGCGACTTTACTACCAGCATCATTAAAGTAGGAATCAATACCAAATAACGCAAATGGAATAGTGATTAAAGCCAAAATAGCTTTTGCTAACCAACCTTGCGTGTGATTACGAATCGCATCTAACATAACTTAACTTTCTAAAATCTCAACCGGAATTTAAAGGGTGATTATCAACCGATATGGCTGCTAACCTAGCGGCACTATTATATAACAACTGCATATAACAATTGTATTTAACAATTGCGCTTGTCACTATGCCGGTCAGCCATTAACGGCATCATGATAATTGATTATGGTAATGTCGGATAAGTTTCTGGATTAGGCATGATTAAAGTTAGTTTTAATTGTGTACTTTAAGATTTAATCGTGCACTTATTTAATCGTGCACTTAGGGTGAAACAGCTAATTTGAAAAGAAAAAAGCGAGCCGTTAAGCTCGCTTTTTATATGTTGGCGGAGTGGACGTCCACTTAACCCACTTTCGCCATGTTTCGTGATAGTTCATTAATCATATTAATTACAGTAACTTATATTATTTTTAGTTTGCAATCGTTCGCTAGCGTTTGCTACAATAACAGTTAATGGGTAAGAACGCGGGTAAGTACTGGAGGTTAGGCGGATGGCTAAAACGATTGAATTAATTTCTCCAATTACGGTTAAAACTTTACTAAAAGGCTTTCATTCTGACGGTGGCAATCTTTATTTAAGGGTTAAAGACACTGGTGCTCGCAGTTGGGTATTTAGATACAAACAAGCTGGCAAGGTTACTGAAATAGGTTTAGGGGCCGTCACAAGTCGCACTTTAAAACAGGCACGTGAGCTGGCAACTAAAATGCGTACCGCTATTCAAGACGGTAAAAACCCTGCTTTATTGGCCAAAACCACATCTGATCCAAAAATATTGTCTTTTAAAGAATGTGCTTTAGGCTATATTGAAATCAAGCGAAGTGGCTGGAGAAATGCAAAGCACGCGCAACAGTGGGAAAATACTTTAGAGCAATATGCATATCCAAGCATTGGTGAAAAGAATCCAGCAGATATAACATTTGCAGTGTCAATGCTTGTTTAAAAGTGCACCACAGTTTGCGTGCAAAAGTGCACCAGTTTAAGACCTATTTTTAAAGCGATAAGAATCATTTCCTGTTTCAACAATATCGCAGTGGTGAACAAGCCTATCAAGCAAAGCAGAAGTCATTTTTTCATCGGCAAATAACTTACCCCATTCTGAAAAGGCCAAATTTGTCGTCATGATGATACTGGTCTGCTCATGCAATTGACTGATGAGATGAAACAGCAAAGCACCGCCTTTTTGGCTAAAGGGCAAGTAGCCCAATTCATCTAGAATGACCAACT
>JAYWCF010000220.1:0-4308 GCA_043780715.1 Methylotenera sp.
CGTTAAATTTAAGAATTCAAAAGCAGCCTGCTAACCCAGACCGCGATGGAAAAAATGCCGCAAGTGTTGGATTAATATGGCAAAAGTGGCAAGATAAAATGAATAGTTTGCAACAATCACATATGGATATTCCGCCTGCGCTAAATGATTTTCGCTGGCAGATAGAAGAGTTGCGCGTGTCACTTTTTGCGCAAGAACTCAAAACGCCTATGCCAATCTCAACCAAACGCTTAGATAAAATTTGGGCCGAGATGCGTTTTTAGTTTGATGCGATTCGTTTGATGCCCAATACCGATAATCAATTTGATGCGTTTTTATTAAAGCCGCGCGGCGATAAAGTTTTTCGCGTTCAGATTAGCCGCAATACGCTCATCGCGATTATTGTTTCGCTGTTGATTCATGCCATTGTTTTGTTGTCAGTGCTGCCAAAATTTGAGCAAGACCAAGCAGCAGAGCTGCCAGCGCGTGAGTTAGAAGTGAGTTTAGCGCCACCAACGCCTGAGAAAAAAATAGCCGAAAAACCAGTAGAACAAGCGGCCACGCCCATAGAAAAAATACCTGAACCTGTAAAGCCTCAACCCAAAGTCATTACGCAGAAACCAGTGGCGCAGCCCAAAAAGCCTGTTTTTAAAGTACCGGATATATTGACCACTAAAGAACCAACGCCCGAAAAAACAAGGCCCAATTTAAGCATTCCGCAAGAATCCACGCCCACTTTGCCCAAACCAGAAGAAGCGCCTGTGGATATGATGGCATATGTGAATCAGCAGCGTGCACGCCGTGCGTCGCAAGAATCGGATGCCGCACGCATTAATGCTGAAGCCACAGCCAAAGAGTTAGGCCCAAGTGCCGAGCAAAAACGCGATGCCAATATCAAACGTAATTTTGAAACCGGCGTAAATGGTATTTTTGAAATTTCCAGTTTAGAAGCGAAAACGGCCACTTTTTCATTTAACGGCTGGACTAACGATTTCAGTAGCGCCAGGCGTGAATTTTTTGAAGTCCAGGCATCATCTGGCCAAGATGTGCGTTTGGTGATGATTAGAAAAATGATTAGCTTGATTCGCCAGCATTACAAAGGCGATTTTAATTGGGATTCGCACCGCTTAAATCGCACCATTGTGATGTCTGCAAGGCCAGAAGATAGCGCTGGGTTAGAAGAATTTATGATGATTGAGTTTTTTGGGCAAAACTATAAAACGCAATAACGCGCGATTGTGTATTGCACTAATCACTTATTAAAACTGGGTTAATGTTTTTCTAATAGCGTCTTCGTCCAAGCCTTTTCCAATAATCACAATGCGCGAAATCGGTTCGTCTTCATCCCAGCCTTCAAGCAGCGTGGGCGGGTAGGGCGTAAAGTGCACGGCGTGAATCGCCAGCGGAGATGGTTGATCTTCAGCATGGATAATGCCTTTTAAGCGCAGCAAGTTTTTTCCATGCGTTTGGCAAAGTTTTAAAATCACTGGTTTTAAATCCCGCCAATTGAGTGGTTTTGGCATAAAAACCGTAAAGCTGGTAATTTCATCATCATGCACAACTTGCGGTAAAGTACCTTTTGGCTTGGCTGAGGATAAAGGCGCGCGCAGCCAACGCTGCGGTTCTGGCTGTTTCGTAGCAATATCAAACAATCCCACATCGATGATAAAGTGTGGGTCTAGCGCGCCGTTTAATACGCGATGCTGGGTTGCACCTGGGTTAATCGAGATTAATTTCTCTTTTAATTCGCTTAATTGTTCAGGCGTGGCTAAATCGGTTTTAGTCAGCAATAGCACATCGGCCACCGCCGCTTGTTTACGCGCTTCTGCATGTTCAGCAATTTGTTGCAGACCATATTGGCTATCAATCGTCACAATCACAGCATCTAATCTAAACGTAGACTCAATCACAGGCTCGTTCATCAAATTGCCCAAAATGGGGCCAGGGTCTGCCATGCCTGTGGTTTCAATTACTAAGCGATTAAATTGCGGTATGGCTTGCAGCGCGCGCTTAAAAAATAAATCACGCATGGTATCTGCCAGCTCATTTTTAAGCGTGCAACACAAGCAGCCGCTGCTTAATAAAACCGTGTTATCGGCAATGTGTTCGCTTTCAATATGGGTGGCTAAAATA
Source organism: Methylotenera sp. (assembly GCA_043780715.1). Taxonomy (GTDB): domain Bacteria; phylum Pseudomonadota; class Gammaproteobacteria; order Burkholderiales; family Methylophilaceae; genus Methylotenera_A. The sequence goes on from JAYWCF010000220.1 coordinate 2,113, forward strand.
TGGTCAAGCCCAGTGCTGCCCAGTTCATTAATAATCACGGCCGTGTCACTCATGGCAGGGTTTGATAATAATTGATTGAGCAGAGTGGTTTTGCCAGAGCCTAAAAAGCCAGTAAGAAGTGTGACGGGAATACGTTTATCCATTCCAGTATTTTAGCCTTAAATGCGACACTATCAGCAAGCGAGTTGCTGAATTACGGTAAAATGCGCGCATGAATGTATTTTATGAAGAAGAAGGCAGCTTTAAAATTGCCAGTGTAATGAGCGAAACCGATAGCGCATTGCAGGTGGAATCTATCACTGGCAAGCGTTCTAAAATTAAAGCCGCCAACGTATTGTTGCGTTTTGAAGCCGCTTTAACAGGGTTTATGGAAGCCGCTTTGGCTGAAGCCGATAGCCTAGAAGTAGATTTTTTGTGGGAATGTTGCGGTGAACCAGAATTTGCTTTTGAGGATTTAGCCGCAGACTATTATGGCAAAAAGCCTACTTCAACTGAAGCCGCCGCCACCGCCATTAAATTGCACAGCGCGCCCATGTATTTTTATCGCAAGGGCAAAGGCCGCTATAAAGCAGCGCCTGCTGATACACTTAAATTAGCATTAGCGGCGGTTGAGCGAAAAAAATTACAAGCCGAACAAATGGCGGCTTGGGTCGCTCAGCTCAATAATAAAACCTTGCCAGAAGGCTTTGCAGCCAAGGCCGATGCCTTAATTTACAATCCAGATAAAAATAGCTTGGAATGGAAAGCGATTGATGAAGCGGCGCAATCATCCGGCCGCTTAGCGTTAACGGTAATGGCCGATTGCGGCTTGATTCAAAGCGCGCACGATTACCATTTAGGCGCGTTTTTGCGCGAAATGTTTCCAGATAAAGATGGCCAATCAGGTGTGGCGTTTCCAGCGTTTGATGTGCCAGAAATAACAGCTGATTTGCCGCTAGCCAATGTTGAATGTTTTAGTATTGACGATGCCACAACCACTGAAATTGATGATGCTTTTAGCTTAGAAACGCTGGCAAATGGCAATACGCGAATCGGCATTCATATTGCCGCGCCTAGCTTGGGCGTGCCAGTGAATTCCGCCTTAGATGGCATTGTGCTATCGCGATTATCTACTGTATATATGCCTGGCAATAAAATCACCATGCTGCCAGATGGCGTTGTAAAGCCATTTAGCTTAGATGCGGGTGAAACAAAGCCTGCCTTAAGTTTGTATATAGAAGTAACGACTGATTATGAAATTGTGGCGCATGAAACAAAATTAGAGCAAATCAAAATTGCCGATAATTTGCGTCATGATGCCATTGAGCCATTTTTTAATGCAAATACATTAGAGGCTGATAGCGGCCATCCTTACTGGGCAAAGCTTAAATTGCTATTTACGCTGGCTGAACAGTTAGAAGTGGCGCGTGGCAAAGCCGACCCTAACCGCGCGCCGCAAATTGATTACAATTTTTATGTCACAGATGGCATTGTTAAAATTGTAGCGCGAGAACGCGGCTCACCAATGGATAAATTAGTAGCAGAGCTAATGATTTACGCTAATAGCCACTGGGGTGGGTTGCTAAAAGAAGCCACTTTTGCCGGCATTTACCGCGCACAAACTGGCGGCAAAGTGTTTATGACATCTACCGCTGAGCCGCATCAAGGCTTGGGCGTAGCGCAATATGCATGGTGCACATCACCACTTAGACGCGCGGTTGATTTAATTAATCAACGCCAATTAATTGCCATGCTGAATACCCAGCCAGCGCCTTACAACGCGGCAGATGGCAAGCTGAATGTGATTATTCGCAATTTTGACCAAACCTATAACGCCTATAGTGAATTCCAAACCCGTATGGAACGCTACTGGTGCCTACAATATTTGATTCAAGAACAATTAACAGAAGTGACAGCCACGGTTTGGCGTGAAAATTTGGTGCGAATTGATGGCATGTTTTTTATCACCAAAGTGCCTAGCTTGCCAGAGTTGAAAGTAGGCACAAAAGTATTGCTGGAAATCAAACATATTGATACTTTGCTAATGGAATTAAATTGTAAATTTAAATCGGCGATTGAAACTACGGTTACTGAAGTGCTTGAAATAATTGAAGAAAATGCTGAATCTAATTAAGTATTATGTTTAAATTTAACCGTAAAATTCATAAAAGCGTGCGTGATGATAGCGTGGTAGAAGTATCTGAAGTGAGCGGTGTG
>JAYWCF010000221.1:0-4300 GCA_043780715.1 Methylotenera sp.
CGTTAAGCCATAATGAAAAAAAGCTCACATCACTGTGAGCCTTCTAGATATTGGTAGGGCGTGCGGGGATCGAACCCACGACAAACGGATTAAAAGTCCGCTGCTCTACCAGCTGAGCTAACGCCCCATTTTGTTGCTTACTACTAATGGGTCAAACTATATTTCTGGTGTTTTCGTAGTTGAATTACATCACCTACGAAAGGGCGCAATTATGCAAGAAACTCTTTGATAGGTCAATGACAACCTGCTAAATATATTAACTTTTTATATTATTTATTTTTGTGCCGATTTTGAACTTTTTTTATTCCTAATATTTACGCAATTCCATTAAGCAATTCTTGTCATTGATGAATCTTTAAAATGCCTTATTAGCGCATGCCAGGCAACTTGCCACCCATCATCCCGCCCATGCCGCGCATCATTTTAGCTATACCGCCTTTGCTAAACATTTTCATCATCTTTTGCGTTTCTTCAAATTGTTTAAGCAAGCGATTCACTTCTTGCACTTGCACACCGCTACCAGCGGCGATGCGTTTTTTGCGCGTGGCTTTAATCAACTCTGGCTTTTTGCGCTCTAACGGCGTCATGCTATTAATAATGCCTTCTATGCGGCGCAGCGATTTATCGGCATCTTCGTTATTCACCTTAGCCGCCATGCTGGCCATTTGCGCAGGCATTTTATCCATCAAGGCGCCCATGCCGCCCATTTTGCGCATTTGCGTCATTTGGCTTTTAAAATCTTCTAAATCAAATTTGCTGCCCGATTTTAATTTATCGGCGACTTTTTGCGCCTCAGCCATATCCACATTTTTGTGCGCTTGCTCAATTAAGCCCAGCACATCGCCCATGCCCAATATGCGGCCGGCCATACGGTCTGGGTGAAAAGGCTCTAAACCGTCTACTTTTTCACTCACACCAATAAATTTAATCGGCTGACCAGTGACATGGCGCACGCTTAATGCCGCACCACCGCGCGCATCGCCGTCTAGCTTGGTCAAAACCACGCCTGTCAGTGGCAGCGCATCACCAAACGCTTTGGCCGTATTCACTGCATCTTGGCCCTGCATAGCATCGACTACAAATAGCGTTTCAATCGGTTTTAGATATGCATACAGCGCTTTAATTTCCGCCATCATGGCTTCATCAATACCCAAACGGCCTGCCGTATCAAAAATCAACACATCGTAATAGCCGCGCTTGGCAAACGCCAGCGCATCATTGGCAATATCCAGCGGCTTTTGATTGGCGTTGCTATCAAAACAATCAATATCCAGCTGTTTGGCTAAGGTTTGCAATTGCGCAATCGCCGCTGGGCGATACACATCGGCACTGGCCAGCAGTACTTTTTTCTTTTGTTCTTTGAGTAATTTGGCTAATTTGGCCGATGTAGTGGTTTTACCAGAACCTTGCAAACCGGCCATCAAAATAATAGCTGGCGGCTGCGTGGCTAAGTTTAAGGCCACGTTGGCTTTGCCCATCAATGCAGTCAGCTCGTCATTCACCACCTCGATTACAGCTTGGCCTGGCGTTAAGCTTGCCAACACTTCTTTGCCTTGCGCGCGCTCTTTTACTTTGGCAATAAATTCTTTTACCACTGGCAAGGCAACATCTGCCTCAAGCAGCGCCATGCGCACTTCGCGCATCGCGTCGCTAATATTGTCTTCGGTTAAGCGCGCTTGTCCGCGCAAATTTTTAATAACGCCTTGCAGCCTGCCGGTTAAATTTTCTAACATTTTTTAATGACCTAATAAATTGTCTATCAATTAATCTTGCCTGATTTTACATCAAGCCGCGCAATTCTTTAACTCTTAACTAGGCACTTGGGCGGAGTTTTGCCATAATCGCGTTATGGTTCATTTTATTCCGTACTTGGTCGTTAGTTTTATTTATGCCGCCGTTGCCGCCGATTTTTGGCGCACCGCTAAATTAAGCAATCAGTCAGAATCGCTTAAATTGCATTCTGCCATGATTGCATTAGGATTAATGTTGCATGGCTGGCTGCTTTATCGCGATATTTTTACCGTTGGCGATGTTAATTTAGGCTTTTATTACGCGTTATCCGCCATTTTTTGGCTAACGGCGCTCATTTATTGGCTGGCCAATTTAAAACATCAGCTACACAGCCTGCAAGCATTTGTGTTGCCACCCGCGGCGGTTTTTGTATTACTGCCCGCCTTTGAGATTAAAAACCATTACATTCCGCAAATAGAAGCCGCCTCAAGCTTGTTTATAGCGCACATTGCCATTGCCATATTGGCTTACAGCTTATTCACGTTTGCCGCCTTGCATGCCTTATTAATGGCCATTGCAGAGCGCAGCTTGCACAACAAACCCACACCCTTTAAATTACCCAGCTTTCCGCCATTAATGGTGATGGAAAGCTTGTTGTTTAAGGTGATTACACTGGGATTTGTGTTGCTGACATTAACGCTATTAAGCGGCATGCTGTTTAGTGAAGAAATTTTTGGCAAGCCATTGCAGTTTAATCACAAAACCATCTTCTCTATTGCGTCTTGGGTGATTTATGGCTGGTTATTATATGGCCGCTATCGCTACGGCTGGCGCGGCATTAAAGCCATTCGCTGGACCTTAATTGGCTTTGTATTATTGTTGCTGGCCTATTTAGGCAGCAAGTTTATTCTGCAAGTGTTGTTAAATCACTAATCTTAAAAAATATCAGTCTTAAAAATTATAAGCCTTAAAAATTGTTAGGCCTAAACAAGCTGGCCGGCTTGTTTGTATACTGAATAAAAGCGGGCAAGGCGATTCTATCTAACACCGATTGATGCACACTTAAAGTGTTGTTTTGCACCAAATGCTTAAATTCGCGTTGCCCCACTTTATTAGTCAGGCCAGTTAAATGCGCCCACTCTGTATGCGCAAAATCAGCAGGGTTACCCGTTAATTTAAACGCCTTATCTTCAAACTTAACACCCAGCTTTTTATTGGCTAGCGCGTCAATCATCCATTTCAAGGCACAATCCGATAATCCTGCCTCTTTGTAACCACCGCCCACGTCTGAATGCGCCCCAGCAAATAAAGCTTGCTGAATACCATCGCGCTTTTCCCATAAGGTTGGCGTAAATAATAAGCGCATTTCATCTAACGCAACCGCATGAAAGCCATTTTTAACCTTTGCGCTCAACACATTATCGGCAAAGGCAAAGCCATCTCTAATTTCGGCTTGCTTATCGTCAAATTCAAAATCAGGAATCCCCAGCGCGCCAACGGTATCCCAAACCGCAACCGCTTCAACAGGTACATTTTGAATAAAATCGCTATCGGATAAGGTATTTTGCAATAGAAAATTTTTGATGCTGGTAAACGCGGTAAGCAGATTTTGAAAGTTGTTTTTATAAGTGGTTTGTTGAATACCATTGCGGTAGCTGTACCAAGCGCGAACCGCTATATCGTATGACTCTGCCTCACCTTGGTTGAATTTTCTGGCCAACAAACCTTTATTGGCAATCAAGCCAGCCAATGCTCTGGCGGTATAAGCGCCACGGCTAAATCCCACAATAAAAATCTTGTCGCCTTCAATGTAATTTCTAGAGATAAAAGTATAGCCTCTGGCGATGCGCTCAATTAATCCAAAGCCAAAAGCACCGCCAAGAATGCGGTTTAATTTAACACTGGAGTTGCCTACGCCATTGATATACTTAGCGATTTGCACCGTCTGCGTATCCACAACATAGCTTTTTTCATACTCAGCAATACGGCCTGTGACCATATTAAAATGAATGCTATCACCCTGCTTGCCCGCCAGCAGATTAAACAATTTAAAGACATTAGAAGGTGAATCGGTATCTTGGTCGATTTCTTCAACCGGTTTATTCCAAGTACCATCCGCGCAAAATAGTATGTTTTTAGCCATCACCAATGCCTTTAATCTATCTAAAAAGTTAGATTAATCGGCATCAATAATGCAAACAAGCCCCTAAATTAGGGATTAAACAAGCTTAACGCAAACTTATTTCTGGCCAGGTATTGGCTTTTGCATACGCCGTTAAAGTGGCGTCCGCATCTACCGCAACAGGGTTGGTCACCAATTTCATCAGCGGCAAATCGTTGTGCGAATCGGAATAAAAATAGCTTTTTTCATAATCATTCAAGGCTTTTTCGCGCTCAGCCAACCATTGATTAATACGCGTCACTTTACCTGCTTGAAAGCTAGGCACACCGCTAACACCGCCTGTATATTGGCCATCCACCATTTCAGGATCGGTACCAATCAAATGTTCAATACCATAAGCCATGGCAATCGGCTTGGTGACAAAACTGTTCGTAGCAGTAATCACCA
>JAYWCF010000222.1:0-4237 GCA_043780715.1 Methylotenera sp.
TCGATATCAATCTTCGCACTATCAATCACACCTAAATCTAATGCTTCTTTTAAGCTTTTTTCGGTGCGGCCAACGCCTACAATATGCGTAGCAAAACCTGCTTTTTTTAAAGCCAATGCAACAGAGCCACCAATCAAGCCCACACCAAAGATAACGAGTTTTTTCAAAAGAAAATCAATTGAGAGTAAAAAGAAACCGATTATAACATGCGAGCCAGTACAGATTATCGCTGCGAATGATTAGCTTACAGCGTTACATCCACTCACCATCAATCAACTTTTGTTGTGGTTTAAATTGTTGTTTGTAAGCCATTTTTTGACTATCTTTTATCCAGTACCCCAAATACAAATAGGGAAGGCTCAAGCTTTTTGTCCATTCGGCTAGCCACATAATTGAATATGTTCCATAGCTTGCTTTAACTTCAATTGCGTCATAAAAGGTGTAAACGGCTGATATGCCGTCTTTTACAATATCCACCACGCTGACAATTTTTACCTGATTATTTGTGTCCTTAAATTCAATCATCAGGCTTTCTACATTGCTTTGGCATAAAAATTGGCGGTACTGTTCGGCTTCATCTTTGGTCGTAGCACTGGTTTCGCTGGCCGTTTCATCAAGGTGGCGTAGCGATTGGTAGCTTTCGTAAAGCTCAAAATGTTGCTGATTAAAGTGCAGCGGAAAAATTTGTGCTGTTAAATCGCTATGTTGTTTAAAAGCGCGTTTTTGGCTGCGGCTTGGGGTAAATTCACTTAATATTAACCGCACGGCAATGCAGGCGCGGCAGTTTTCACAATGTGGTCGGTAGGCAAATTTTCCGCTGCGTCTAAAACCTTGAGAAATTAGCCCGCTGTAAATATTGGCATCAATTAAATGTTGCGGCGATGCGATTAAGCTTTGCGCGAGTTTGTTGGGCAGATAGCCGCATTTATATGGCGTAGTGACATAAAACTGTAGTTTGTGTAGCGGCTGTTCATTCGGTAAGCTCATGTCAAAAGTGTACCAGTTTGGTCAAATTTTGCATAAATTCTTCACGATCAATTTCGCGGCCGCCAAAGCTGGTTAGTAATGGCGTTTTCATTTGGCAATCAATCATGCCAACGCCTTGATTTTGCAGATGATTAACTAAATGCACAAAAGCCACTTTTGAGGCATCGGGGTGAGTGTGAAACATGCTTTCGCCGTAAAACATATTGTTAATAATGACACCATAACATCCGCCAACCAATTGATTATTCAGCCAGCTTTCCATGCAAATGGCATGGCTTTTTTCATGTAAATCGCAATAGGCGTCAATCATTTCTGGTGAAATCCAAGTGTCCGCTTGACCAAGGCGTTTTGATTCACTACAAGCTGTTATTACATCGCGAAAAGAAGTGTTAAAGCGTGCTTCAAATAATGGCTTTTTAAGTGTTTTTTTTAGAGAGTTAGAAATTTTTAGCTCATTTGGAAACAGCACCATGCGCGGATTTGGGCTCCACCACATAACTGGCTCGCCTTCATTAAACCAAGGAAATATGCCTTGGCTATAAGCGTTGAGTAAGCGTTCAGCAGTTAAATCGCCACCAATTGCGATTAAGCCATTGGGTTCTGTTAAGGCTTTACTTAAGGGCGGAAAAGGGCAGTCGTTTTCAATAGCCGCCACTCGGCCTGTTTCTAATTGGTAATAGCCAAAGCTCATGTTTTTAAATTCTAAATATCTTACTTAATCGTCATTCTGAGCGATGCGAAGAATCTGGTCTTTAAGTAGCAAAATACTGGATTCTTCGCTATGCTCAGAATGACGATTTATGCATACAGTAATACGCTTAAATCAACATCCAAGCCGCCATTGCTACCATCAATAAGTCTTCAATAATGGTCACAGTGGTCATGGGCAGATTGAAACCTGTACCTAAGCAGGCGCATTTGATTTTTTGCTTGTTCATTACCGCCAAAATTACGCCAATGCTTGAAAATAGCATCACAACTAAAGTGATAACATTGATTAACGCTGGTTTGAAATTGAATAAATAGGCAATGCCAAGCCCAAGCTCTATAAAAGGGTAAACAAAACCGTAGTTGTAGATACGCTTTGCCAGCAAATCGTACATGGCATAGCTGCTGGCAAAGCCAGCTAAATCTAGCATCTTGAAAAACGAAAATACTAAAAAGAAACCGGCCATAAAATTGGGCATAAAACGGTGTAGTACAAATTCGCCAGATGTAAATTCCACCGCCAAAGTGACTAATAAAATGTAGAAAAAAACCAGAAGTAATGGTTTGTAAGTGCTTAACCAATTCATTTTCTCTGTAGGAATTTTAGTTGCAGACGCCAAATTGGTTGCTGGTTCAGCAACAGTCTTAACAATAGTATGCAACTCATAATGGCCGATTTTTGCCAAAGCCGCATTCAGCGCGGCTAAATCTAGCTTAGGGTTTTTTAGAACCGCCTGTGGCGGCTCAAGCGTGACTTCAACCGATTCTGCCAAGGCCGCCAAAGTGGTTTTAACGCGATTTACACAACCGCCGCAAGTCATGCCTGTTACTGAATAAACTGTTTTCATTTTTTAATGTCCATAGTTTTATAATGATGTAAGGGTATGCTTTAGTCAACCATTTAAAAAATTACATCAACCTTACAAATATAAGCTTTTTAATCAAGCAATTAGAGCGTAAAATGCGCAACTCAATTTAGTTTGATTTAACCAAAGTACTGCATGGAAATTTACACCAATAATTTAGCCAAACCGATTCACACTTATCGACCTTATTGGGCGAAGCGCTTTGGCACGGCCAAAATGTTGCCGATGACGCGCGCTGAAATGGATGTTTTGGGTTGGGATAGCTGCGATATTATTTTGGTGACAGGCGATGCATATATTGATCACCCCAGCTTTGGCATGGCTTTAGTTGGCCGTTTGCTGGAAGCGCAGGGCTTTCGCGTCGGTATTATCGCGCAGCCCGATTGGCAAGATGCAAAAGCATTTAAAGCCCTTGGCAAGCCTAATTTATATTTCGGCATTACCGCTGGCAATATGGATAGCATGGTAAATCGCTATACCGCCGATAAAAAAATTCGCAGTGATGACGCTTACACGCCAGATGCGGCGCCCAATAAACGTCCAGATAGAGCGGTCTTGGTTTATTCACAACGCTGTCGCGAGGCCTATTCAAACGTTCCGTTAGTGGTGGGCAGTATTGAAGCTAGTTTGCGCCGCATTGCGCATTATGATTACTGGAGCGATAAAGTTCGCCGCAGTATTTTGGTGGATTCTAAAGCCGATATCTTGCTTTACGGCAACGCTGAGCGCGCACTGGTTGAATTAAGCCATCGTATCGCCAAAGGTGAAAAAGTAGCGGATATCCAAGATATTCGTGGGACGGCTTTTTTACGCAAGCAAATTCCTGAAGGTTGGGATGAGATTGAAAGTACCAAGCTAGACCGCCCTGGCACCGTAGATAAGCCAGTTGACCCGTATGAGATGAAGATGGGTAAAGCGGATGCCAGCTGTGCAACCGATGATAAAGGCGCAGAAGTCTGCGCAAAACCAGTGTTGCCAGCAGGCACCAATGCCATCACCATTGTGCGCAAACCGAAAGCCGATAGAAGCAAACAAGTAGTGCGTTTGCCTGATTATGAAGCTGTTTCAAAAGATCCGATTTTGTATGCGCATGCATCGCGTGTGCTGCACTTAGAGGCTAATCCTGGCAATGCACGTGCGCTAGTGCAAAAGCATGGTGATAGAGAAGTGTGGCTGAATCCGCCGCCGATTCCGCTCACCACCAAAGAAATGGATTACGTCTACGATATGCCATATGCGCGCGCGCCGCATCCAATCTACAAAAATGCCAAAATCCCTGCGTGGGAAATGATTCGTTTCAGTGTGAATATCATGCGCGGTTGCTTTGGCGGCTGTACGTTCTGCAGCATTACCGAACATGAAGGCCGCATTATTCAAAGCCGCAGCGAAGAATCTATTTTGAAAGAAGTAGAAGAGATTCGCGATAAAGTGGATGGCTTTACAGGCATTATTTCTGACCTTGGTGGGCCAACTGCCAACATGTATCGCATTGCCTGCAAATCAGAAAAAATTGAGCAATCGTGCCGAAAACTAAGCTGTGTTTACCCGGGCGTTTGCGAAAACTTGAATACAGACCATAGCGCGCTGATTCAGTTATACCGTAAAGCGCGCGCCATTAAAGGCGTTAAGAAGATTTTGATTAGCTCTGGCCTGCGTTACGATTTAGCCGTGAAATC
>JAYWCF010000223.1:0-4226 GCA_043780715.1 Methylotenera sp.
GGCATGGGCAAGTCGTTTCGCGGGGTCTATAATTTAGTCAATGATAGCATTTTGTTTTTTGATCCGCGTGCCGACAAAGGAACATCAGAAACGATTCAAGGTTTAGATAATCCGCGTTTAGATGAGTTAATTGGCCGCCAAGCGGAAGAATTGCGCATTGATATTGAGTTGGTGCGAGGTGCGTCACATGAATTTAATGCGGAGCGCTATTTAAACGGCAAACAAACACCTGTATTTTTCGGCTCCGCTGTTAACAATTTTGGTGTGCAATCTTTGTTAGATGCTGTAGTTGATTTGTCGCCTGGCCCCCTAACCCGCCAAACGGCTAGTCGCGCAATACCGCCTGATGAGCCAAAGTTTTCAGGCTTTGTTTTTAAAATTCAAGCCAATATGGACCCCAAACACCGCGACCGTATTGCGTTTTTACGCGTATGTTCTGGCCGTTTTGAGCGTGGCATGAAAATTAAGCAAGTATCTACCGGCAAATTAATGGCGGTGAATAACGCGATTACCTTTATGGCGCGGGACCGCACCACCATGGATGAAGCTTATTCTGGCGATATCATTGGCATACCCAATCATGGCACCATTAAAGTGGGCGATACGTTTAGCGAAGGCGAAGAACTTAAATTTACTGGAATCCCTTCGTTTGCGCCTGAGTATTTCCGCCGCGCGCGCTTAAAAAATCCGCTTAAAATGAAGCAATTGCAAAAAGGCCTGCAACAATTGGCTGAAGAAGGCGCTTCACAATTATTCCGCCCATTATTATCCAACGACCTAATATTAGGCGCTGTAGGTTTATTGCAGTTTGACGTGGTTGCACACCGTTTAGAGCATGAATATGGCGTGGATGTAGTGTTTGAGAGCTACGATTGCTATACCGCGCGCTGGTTACGTGGCAGTGATGCCGATTTACGCGCCATAGCGGACAAATACGGCTTTAATGTGGGTTTAGATGGCAATGAAGAATACGTGTATTTAGCGCCAAACCGTGTCAATTTACAAATGGCGCAAGAGCGTTACCCTGATATTCAATTTTTAGCCACTAGAGAAATCAGCTAATTCAAAATAGTACCCTAGCGCGCTATTTTGCCGCTACGGGTATATTTTGTATAAAATCGGCCACCACTTTTAATAGCTCGCCATTGCCACGCAATGGTTTTGCTAACTTTGCGGCCATATCAATATGGCCGTAATTTTCAAATTCCACCACTTGCACTAAGCCATTGTTTTCTTTTATTTTTTTGGCTAAGTTGTAAGTGTTTCTGGGCCAAACGGTGCCGTCTTTTAAGCCAACAGCCAGCAACATGGGTGGGCTTTTGCCATTTACAAAATTGATGGGTTGCGATTTTTCCTGTTCAGAGGCTGATCCAAATATAGTTTTTAGACGCTCTGATTTGAGTGGTAGAAAGTCATAAGGGCCAGCAAGGCCAATAACGCCTGCAAAATCAGTTGGTTTGAGCGATTGTTTTGCTAAGTATTCAGCATTTACGGCCATCATCACCGCAATATGCGCGCCAGCAGAATGGCCAGCTAAAAACACTTGATTAGCATCGCCTTGGTACTGATTGATATTGTCTTTAACCCAGCGCGCCGCCAATGCTGGGTCTGCCATAAAAGCGGGAAATAACACATCTGGATATACTCGATAATCGGGAATAACAACGATGTAGCCAAGTGAAGCCAAGGCTTCGCCTACGAATTTATAATCGCCGCGCTCGCCTGAATCCCAACTACCGCCATAATAGAATATCACTACCTTGCGCGGTTTTTGCTCATGATTTTGGGATGCGATATTCGGTGAATAAATATCCAGCTTTTGCCTTGGTAGTTTGCCAAAAGCAATGCCAGATTCCAGCTTATAGGTGCTTTGCGGCACCATAGCATTAAGGATTTTAATAGGGCTACAGGCAGTTGTAGTGACTAAAAACGCAAGGCTAAATAGAACTTTTGCAGGTGATAATTTTTTTTGTATAGTAGTAAGCACGTTGACTTTTTTGATTATTAAAATGGTGAGTAATGACATATACGCACAAAACAAAGGTTTAGATTTAAGCATTGTAATTTAACGCTGTTGGATTTTAATTGTTTTATATAATTACCCTCGTTTTTAACTAAATAACTGGCAATTTGATGCGTATAAGCAAGCCTTCGTTCATTTTATTACTGGCAGAAATTTCACCGCCATGACCCTCTATAATTTGTTTTGAGATGGCTAAACCCAAACCATAGCCTTCTACACTGGTTGTGGACTCGGCATCAGCGCGATAAAAAGGTTTAAAAATTGATTCTAGTTCTACTATATTTACACCCAGCCCTTTATCAGCAACGCAAATCACCACTTTTTTTTCAGCATGGTCAACTATGGCGCTCACATCTACCGTTGTGTGGGGTGGACTATATTTAACAGCATTTCGAATCACATTATCAATGGCACGCTGTATTAAATCAGGTTGCACTTTTGTTTGAATGTTGGTGCTTGCGCTAAACTGCACATTGACATGATTAGCCATGCCTTCAAAATTGGCATCTTCCACCAATTCTTGTAACAACTCATTCAAATCAATTGTTTCTTTTTGCATAGCTGTTATGCCAGATTCCAAGCGGGATAATGTCAACAATTCGCCTACTAAATAATCCATGCGCACCGATTCGGTTTCAATGCGATTGAGCGAATTGCTGATTTTATCGCTGATGGGATAGGCGGTATCAATTTGTGCTGATTGCTGTTTAATCAAACCAATCGCAATTTGCAAACGCGCTAATGGCGAGCGTAATTCATGCGAAACTTGGTGCATTAAATGTGTTTGGCTTTGCATTAGTTGCCCAACGCGGCTCACCATTACATCAAATGCGCTACCTAAATCGGCCAATTCATCACGCCTGCTTTGCATTAAGGTACCCACGCGCGCATCTAAATTTCCACTGGCCGCACTCTCAAAAGCCAATCTTAACTGTTTGATTGGCTTAGAAAAATACCAAGCCAGCATGGCAGCAAATAGCAAGCTAACAAAAATGCCAACAATTAAAGGTATAGCGGGAAATAAATACTTAAAATTATTCTGCATTTTTATGCCGTTAAAATAAGTAGGCGCCGTGCGCTTATTGCGCGGCTCTACAAAAAGCCAATACGCATGACCATCATCAGCTTTAATGTGTTGAATAGCGAGGTTATGAATATTGCTGCTTAATGCCGTTAATGATGCCGTATTTACACCTTTTGGCAATTGACGATTGAGTAAATCCGCACCCGCTTCATTAACCACATATAACTGTGGCATTGGTTCCATTTTCCAAATATCTAGCAACGATTTAAGCGATGCGATACCGTTTATTTGAAGCGTACTGGCCGCCGCTAACACCATGGTTCTGGCTGGTGGCGCCGCATCTATTAAACGCTTTTCTCTTTCCCGCTTATCGTTCACCATGCCAATAGCTAAACTGACTACCAGCACAGTAGTTAATTGCGCAAAAAAGAAAAACAGAAAAAATTTCCAGTAAAGTCTGCCCATAATCTATTTTAAATATTGGTAGCCAAGCCGGTAAACGGTTTGTATTAATGGCTTGCCCCCTGCTGCCGCGCTTAACTTTTGGCGCACACTACTCATGTGCACATCAATATTACGGTCAAATTTAGCCATTGGCCGGCCTAATGCTAATTCGGATAGCATTTGTTTGCTAACCACGTTGCCAGCGCGTTCTACCAATACTTCTAGCAAATTAAATTCGGTACTGGTTAGCACCAATGGCACGCCATCCCATTCCACGCGGCGCTGTTCTGGCATTAAAACCAGCTCATTTAAAGTAATGGTTTTTGCTAACGTTGCTTGCGGTTTGGCGCGGCGTAAAATCGCTCTGATTCGCGCTACTAGCTCACGCGGCGTGCAAGGTTTTGGCGCGTAATCATCGGCGCCCAGCTCTAAACCCACAATTCGGTCGGCGTCATCGCCTTTGGCTGTTAGCATAATCACCGGCATATTGCTGGTTTGGCGTATACGTCTTAATGTATCAATGCCATTTAATTTTGGCATCATCACATCTAGCACCACTAAATCATAACTATCGGCTTGCAAAGCCAGCAGCCCTGCTTCGCCGTCATGCTCGGTGCTAACAGCAAAGCCTTCAAGCTCAATATACTCTTTGAGCATTTCAACTAACTCAACGTCATCGTCTATCAGTAAAATTTTATCCATCATTGTCGCTTCAACTTTATGATTAAACATGGT
>JAYWCF010000224.1:0-4180 GCA_043780715.1 Methylotenera sp.
AAAAACGGCGCTTGAATTGCGCCAAAAAGAATTAGAGCAAGTGTTATTGCTAACGCCAATGGATACCTTAAAAACCAATTTGCTTGAAGCTGTAAACAATAAGCAAACTTGTGATGCGGCGTTGGCCAATGCGCGAAACTATTTAGCTGAGCAAGAGCAGGTTTTGCAAAACCATGAACGCGCACGCATGCAAAATGAGCAGCAACTGCACCCATTGCGTGATAATTTAGAGCAACACCGTTTAAATGAACAAGAGGCGCGCTTAACGTTTGAGCAGTGTCAGGCCGGTTTGCTTGAAAATGGACAAGATGAGCAAATGTTAGCAGCCAGCTTAAGCGAGCAAGCCAAAGTGAGCGATTTAGCGCGTAAATCGAATCAAATTCAGCAGGAGATTTTGGCATTAGGCGCGGTTAACTTGGCGGCGATTCAAGAATTGAATACTGAAACCGAGCGCAAAACTTATCTAGACAGCCAAATGTTGGATTTAAGGCAGGCCACCGATACGCTTGAAGAGGCGATTCGCAAGATTGACCGCGAAACGCGTGACAAATTAATGCACACGTTTAATACCGCTAATCTGCATTTTGGTGAATTATTTGCCACATTATTTGGCGGTGGGCAGGCAAGGTTAGAGCTGCTGGGCGATGAGATTTTAGATACTGGCTTGCAAGTTTTTGCGCAGCCGCCTGGCAAAAAAAATACCACTATCCAGTTATTATCGGGCGGTGAAAAAGCCTTAACCGCATTAGCTTTGGTTTTTGCGCTTTTCCGCCTAAATCCTGCGCCATTTTGCTTGATGGATGAAGTAGATGCGCCTCTTGATGACAGTAATACCGAACGTTTTTGCCATATGGTGAAGAAAATGAGCGCTAACACACAGTTTTTATTTGTTAGCCATAATAAAATCACCATGGAAATGGCACAGCAACTCATCGGTGTTACCATGCAAGAGTCTGGCGTTTCGCGCGTGGTGGATGTGGATATTGAAGCCGCGCTTACTATGCAGGCTTGAATCTTAAGTAGTGCATTTAAGCCTTGTTATTGCACATACAATGCAAGCAAGCAATGCGAACAAGTAATGCAAACAAGATTAAACAATGTAAGCTTTAGCGGCGCAGGCTTGAATTATTCATTAATAAAACAGACAATGAATGCTTGTTAAAACAGATTGAATTTTGTTGATATTGAATCAGCTTTAAAACCCTTTTACCTTTAAAATTATTACACATGTCAGATTTACAAATCATACTTATCATTCTTGGTGCATTCATTATTGCAGGCGTTGTGGTTTACAACTGGCTGCAAGAAAGAAAATTACGCATTCAAGTAATGGACGAATTTATTGTGCCGCAAAAAGACGTGCTGGCAGAAGATTTTTATATTGATACCGATGCTTTTGTTGAAAAAGAGCTGGCAGAAATGCCGCGAAAATTCACACAAGCTATTTTACAAGAGCCTGACTCAACTCAAGCTGCTCATAATCCTGTAAATTTTGCCAATAAAAATGAAACTGTAGAGCAAGCAGTTGAAGCACAAGAATCAGTATTTGAATCAGAATTAGCGCATGAAAATGCCGCTTCTCCAAACGAATTTACTACCAGCACGTTTAAGCATAGTACTTATGTCGATCAGTATTCGGATGATGAAATTGTTACCCCGAAAGCAAATGTTAGCAAAGCAAGTGAAAGCAAGGTGGTTTTTACACCACCAGCGGCTTTAAAACCGCAACCAGCCGTGCAAAATACACCTGAAATCATGCCATCGCCGCTGCCAGATTCTGTGCACACGCATATCGATTTAGCGGCCATGTTATTCGCCAATCAAAAAATCAGCCATAAAGCCTTGTGCGATATGGCGGAGAGCGTCAACGAAATTCGCTTACCAATGATGATTTTTGGATTAGATAGCCAAGATAAATGGCATTTAGTGCAAACGAATCAGTCTAGCCAAACTCAAGCCAATACCGCTGACACGCAATATAAACAAGCCGCTTGTAGCTTGCAACTGGCCGATCGTGGTGGCCCAATCGCTAAAAGTACGCTGAATAAATTTCAATATGCAGTAGAAAATATGGGCTTAGAACTTAACGCGCATGTGGAGTGGCAAGGCAGTGGCGATGTTTTGCAGCGCGCGCTAGAGCTGGATCAATTTTGTATTGAGGTAGATCAATTAATTAATGTGCATATTGACCAGGGTGAGTTACCGATTCACGGCACAAAATTTAGAGGTTTGGCAGAGGCTAGCGGTATGGTGTTGAGTGAAGACGGCCGTTTTCATTTTTACGCCAACAACGATAATAGCGCGCATAAATTGCCTTTGTTTTGTGCGGTAGAGGCTAATCATCAAGCGTTTACGGCTGATAGCCTACGCAATAATGTGCTTAAAGCCGTTACGTTTCAGCTAGAAATTCCTAAAGTGCCTAATTGTGAGCAGGCCTTTAACCAAATGATTTTGGTTGCGCAAAAGCTAAGCACCAGCTTAAACGCTAATATTGTGGATGATAATCAAAAGCCTTTGGGCGATTTGCAAATCGAAAAAATTCGCCAGCAGCTTAAAATTATTCACGCCACCATGGTGGCACGCGGCGTAATGCCTGGCAGTGTGGCCAGCATGCGTTTGTTTAATTAGTTTTTAAAATTTAGTCTATGGCAAGTTTAGAATCTGCACGCTTGCAAATGGCTGAAACTCAAGAAGCTAAAAATAAAGTCGCTGAACTGGTTGCATTGATTGCAAAGCACGATTACGAATATTACACATTAGATGCACCCACCATTTCTGATAACGAATATGACGGTTTATACCGCCAATTGGTTAGCCTAGAGCAACAATTCCCTGAATTAATCACACCCGATTCACCCACGCAGCGCGTTGGCGGCAGCGCTATTGGCAGCTTTAGCAGCGTTACACATCGCCAAGCCATGCTGTCATTAAACAATGCGTTTGGTGATGATGAATTACTGGCGTTTGATAAACGCGTGCGTGATTATTTGGGCATTGATGAAGTGGAATATGCCGTTGAACCAAAATTTGACGGCTTGGCAATTACCTTAACCTATGAAAATGGCGTTTTTACACAAGGCGCCACGCGTGGCGATGGCTATACCGGTGAAAATGTGACGCATAATCTGCGCACCATTCGCGCTATTCCTACTAAATTGGCGTTAGCAAACCCGCCGCAATTATTAGAAGTACGTGGCGAAGTGATAATGCTTAAGCGCGATTTTGAGCGTTTAAATCAAGCGCAAACTAAAAGCGGCGCTAAGCTCTTTGCTAACCCGCGCAATGCCGCCGCAGGCAGCCTGCGCCAGTTAGATCCGCAAATTACCGCAACGCGCCCATTACACTTTTTTGCCTATGGTTTGGGTGAAGCTTTAGGCGTGCCGCCGCTTGATTCGCATGCGCAAGCCATGGATTATTTGGCGCAATTGCGCTTTCCTGTGAGTGATTTGCGTGCGGTTAAATTAGGCGCAAACGGCTTGCAAGATTACTACCTTAATATCGGCCAAAAGCGTGCCAGTTTGCCGTTTGATATTGATGGTGTGGTCTATAAGGTTAATCAATTTCAGCAGCAAAAAACCTTAGGCTTTGTATCGCGCGCGCCACGTTGGGCCGTTGCGCATAAATACCCCGCGCAAGAAGCGCAAACCATTGTAGAAGACATTACCGTGCAAGTGGGCCGCACAGGCGCAATTACGCCAGTGGCAAGGCTTAAAGCGGTGTTTGTAGGCGGCGTAACCGTTACCAACGCCACACTGCATAACGAAGATGAATTGCGCCGCAAAGATATTCGAATCAACGATACCGTCATTGTTAGGCGGGCAGGGGATGTGATTCCAGAAGTGGTTTCTGTTTTGCTGGATTTACGCCCAGATAACGCGCAATTATTCAGCATGCCAAGCCATTGCCCAGAATGCGGATCGCACATTGAGCGGCCATTAGATGAAGCGATTGCGCGCTGCACAGGCGGCTTAATTTGCCCCGCGCAACGCAAACAAGCTATTACGCATTTTGCCTCACGCAAGGCGTTAGATATTGAAGGCATGGGCGAAAAGCTGGCTGACCAGCTGGTTGAAGCTAATTTAGTTAAATCGTTAGATGATATTTATAAGCTAGATGTGGCTACCTTGGCCAACTTAGAGCGCATGGCGCAAAAGTCGGCGCAAAACGTGATTGATGCGTT
>JAYWCF010000225.1:0-4177 GCA_043780715.1 Methylotenera sp.
GCGCCCACAAATTGCGTGCCAAACATATCGGCCAAATAAGCGGGAATGGTGGCAAATCCACCGCCATACATAGATGCAATCACACAAAAACTGGCCACAAATAAAGCTAATGATTTTAAGCCAGCCAAATAAGTAGCGCTGCAGTACAAAATAGCGCCAAGCGTGAAAAAGATAAAATAAGTGCGCTTGCGGCCCAACTTATCGGATGAACTGGCCCAGCCAATTCGGCCAAAAATATTAAATAGTGAAATTAATCCGACAAAGCCAGCGCCCACCGCAGCGGCGGCGGCTGTCATGGCTTCATCTTTTTTGATGTCAGCAAAGCCTATGCTGGCATTACCAATTAACGCGCCGCCAAAGGTTTCTTGCAACATAGGCGCGGCGGCACCAATAATGCCAATGCCGGCTGAAACGTTCATGCACAATACAAGCCACAGCAACCAAAATTGTGGTGTTTTGTGTGCTTTGTTTAAATGCACATGGCGGCTGGCTATCATGGTATTTTTTTGCGTGGTCGGCGGTGTCCAATTTGCTGGTTTCCAGCCAGTTGGCGGCACGCGGTAACCCAAGCTGCCGCACAACATAAATACCGTGTAAATTATGGCCAACACCACAAATGTTTGCCAAACGCCCACATTGCCAGCGCTGGCAAAATAGGTCATTAATTTGGTGGCTAAGGGTGATCCAATCATAGCACCGCCGCCAAAACCCATAATCGCCATGCCGGTAGCCATGCCCCGCCTATCAGGAAACCATTTGATTAAGGTGGAAACGGGTGAAATGTAGCCCAAGCCTAAGCCAATGCCACCAATTACCCCGCTACCCAACCACATTAACCACAATTGGTGGGCGTATACGCCATACGCTGAAATAAGCAAGCCGCCGCACCAGCACACTGTAGAAACCAAGCCTGCTTTGCGCGGCCCTGCGCGTTCTAACCAGCCACCCCAAAGCGCGGCAGAGCAGCCCAACAATACAAAAAACAAGGTATACATCCAGCCCAAATCAAATTGGGTCCAGTTACAATCGGTGGCAAATAAGGCTTTTGCGGTGCCGGCTAATTTTTCGCTAAAGTTGGCGGCGCCTGCGGCACATGTTTCTAATGGTTTACCATCTTCGCCCATTAAGGCATTGCCTAGCGGCTTCCAAAACACACTGAATCCATAAGCCATACCAATTGATAAGTGCACAGCCAATGCGGCAGGTGGCACTAACCAGCGATTAAAATTTGCGTTTGCGGTAATGTGTTCTTTTGATAAAAAATCTGTCATGCTGACCCCAAAAAAAGTTGCGCAAAAAATATCTAGCTTTTTAGTAAGCCTTATTAAACTAACTTAACCACATCATGTTACAAAATTGTAAAAATGGCAATTGCCGTAAAGCGTAAAGCGCTAGCTGTATTGGCTTCGCGTCAAATAAACATTTAAAATTTGTCATTAATATGTCATATTAAAGTCACAAAATAGCATCGTTATATAAATGCCTACATCATTAATGAATACCGTGTGATTGGAACTGACGAATGCCAGCAAATATTTTAGTGATAGAAGACGAACCAGCGATTCAAGAATTGCTGGCATTAAACATTACCCAAGCCGGGCACAACGCTTTGCGTGCCTTATCTGTTGAGCATGCACAAGAATTGCTACGCGAAACCATGCCAGATTTAATTTTGCTCGATTGGATGTTGCCGGGTATGAGCGGCATTGAATATGCGCGCCGCTTAAAATCAGACAGCTTAACCAAAGCGATTCCTATCATTATGCTAACCGCGCGTGGCGATGAATATGACAAAGTGCGCGGCTTAGAAGTTGGCGCCGATGATTATGTAACCAAGCCATTTAGCCCGCGCGAATTAAACGCCAGAATTAAAGCTGTATTGCGCCGCCGTGCACCACAAATGACCGATGACCCAATTGAGATTCAAGGCTTATTGCTAGACCCAACCACGCACCGCGTCACGGGGAATTCGGCCAATATCGATTTAGGCCCAACCGAATTTAGATTGCTGCATTATTTTATGAGCAACGCGGAACGCGTGCATACCCGCAGCCAGCTGCTAGATAAAGTATGGGGTGACCGCGTATTTGTAGAAGACCGCACAGTGGATGTACATATCCGCCGCTTGCGCAATGCACTGGCTGCTTCTGGTCACCAAGATTTAATTCAAACCGTGCGTGGCTCTGGCTATCGTTTATCTGCGCAAATGAATTAAGCTGCACTGTTATTTATTTAGCGCACAAAACAGCCGCCAAAATTGTTTGATGATTTGGCGGCTTTAGGCGCAAAAGCCATAAAAAAGCTCGCTATAATAGCGACAGTTAATTGATAGTGAGCAACTGTGCAAGATATTCGCTGGAATGCATTTTGGTTAATTTTGTCATTAAGCCTGCTCTGCTTAATGGTGTGGGCATCTGCAGACGCCGTTACCGCGCTCATTATTTTATGCGCCGGTTTATTTTTATACCTTATAAGCCATTTATTTTGGCTGCATAAACTTCACGCTTGGCTCAATAAACCGGTGTTACATCACATGCCAAACGGCATTGGCGTGTGGGAAGATATATTCGCTTCACTCTACCAAGCGCAACGTAAAAATTCGCGCAGCCAAACCCAATTAAGCTCTACGCTAGAACGCTTTAGACACGCCGCCAGCGCGCTACCAGATGGCGTAGTGGTGCTAAATAGCCATAATGAAATTGAATGGTGCAACCCGCCCGCCGAAAATCAGCTTGGCTTAAATTTAAAGCAAGATGAAAATCAGCCCATTAATTACTTGGTGCGCCACAGCGATTTTGTCGCCTATTTACAAGCGCAAGATCAAGGCGACGCGGCTAAACTTGAATCTGCAAAACTAGATTTAACAAAGCAAGGTTTAACAAAGCCAAACCAAGCCAAGCAAGCCACCATTAAGCTAGATCCCATCAAATTAAAATCGTGGCGCAACCCAGAAATTACGCTTGAAATTCAACTGATTCCATTTGGCTCCAAACAAAAATTATTGATTTGCCGCGATGTTACCGCTTTAGAAAAAACCGAAACCGTACGCCGCGATTTTATTGCCAATGTATCGCATGAGTTGCGCACGCCGTTAACGGTGGTGGGTGGCTTTTTAGAAACGCTGGGCGATATGGATGGCGCTGTGCCAGAAAGCTCTAAAACCTATTTCAGTATGATGCTAGACCAAACCAGCCGCATGCGCCGCATTATTGAAGATTTACTCACCTTATCGACCATTGAAAGCAACGCGCAAAGCCCAGAAGATTACGAAATTGATATGCCGAAACTGTTGAATCAGATTCAAAACGATGCCAAAAATTTAAGCAAAAGCTTACACAAAACCCAGCATTCTATTTATTTAGAAATCGATAAAAATCTTAACCTAAAAGGCGCGCAAGAAGAGCTTTATAGCGCTTTAAGCAACTTAACCAGCAACGCCGTGCGCTATACGCCAAAAGGCGGCGATATTTTTATTAGCTGGCAATTACGCGATGCGCAAGCCGTATTTAGCGTGCGCGACACTGGCATTGGCATTGAGCAACAACATATTGATAGACTGACTGAGCGCTTTTACCGCGTTGACCGCAGCCGCAGCCGCGAAACGGGCGGCACTGGTTTAGGCTTGGCGATTGTTAAACATATTTTAAGCCGCCACCAAGCCAAATTAGAAATCGAAAGTGAATGGGGTGTGGGCAGCACCTTTAGCATTGCCTTCCCCAAGGCGCGAGTTGTGCAAAAACCAGCTGAGATAGCTGTGTGAAAAGCACCTATTGGCTTATCTTGTGTGTTTTTTTCAGCGCATGTGCAGCTAATTCACCCATTACAGGAAAGCATATCCCAGAACGCAGTGACAGAAGCGCTGCCAACCAATTAGTTAAAAACGATTTAGACCGCATGGCCGATGTAGAGCTGGCCGAAAACACGATGAGTTTGCGCGTTTTAATGACCAAGCTATATAAACGCAACCCGCATGAGCTTAGCAAAAGCACATCTGACCCTGCTGAAAAAATGGTGGATTGGGTGTTTGATGGCGAATTACAGCATCATTTTAAATTTAAAGAAATTGAAAACAAACAAGGCACAGACGCCATTTTTTTAGCGTTTGACGCCAATTACCAAGGCGACCGCGTGCTGCCTTTTATTGTAGGCTTGCACACCATGTTGCTAAAAGCACATG
>JAYWCF010000226.1:0-4152 GCA_043780715.1 Methylotenera sp.
GGTAACGGTAAAGTGAAACGTACGCATTCACATTTACGTCATATCCTAACCAAGAAAACCACTAAGCAAAAACGTAAGTTACGTGGCACTTCGATCATCTCACCAACTGACATCAAACGCGTTCGCGCTATGATGCCAACACAATAAGGAGACCGATATGCCTAGAGTAAAACGTGGTGTCATCGCTCGCGCAAGACATAAAAAAGTATTAAACGCCGCTAAAGGTTATCGCGGTCGTCGTAAAAACGTTTATCGCGTTGCTAAGCAAGCGGTAATGAAAGCTGGTCAATATGCTTACCGTGACCGTCGCCAGAAAAAACGTCAATTCCGTACCTTATGGATTGCACGTATTAACGCTGGTGCACGTGAGTTAGGTTTAACTTACAGCCGCTTTATGAATGGCTTGAAAAAGGCTTCTATTGAAGTGGATCGCAAAGTATTAGCGGATTTAGCAGTGTTCGACAAAGCGGCATTTGCAAAATTTGTTGACTTAGCAAAAGCTGGTTTAGGCGCCTAAACAAACCAAATAAAAAAAGAGGCTACGGCCTCTTTTTTTATTTAATATTTGACACTGACAAAAAACACCATACACGAAAACTATCTCATATGAAATTAACTAAAATACGATTTTCTAAAGGTGATATTAACAATTTTGGTATGCCAGAGCATTATCATAGTTACTTAATAAGGTCGTGGGTTGCTGAAGGTATGGAAGCTCCAAGTGGAGCTGGTATTGCAAAAGTCTACACATTAAGTATTGACGCAGTCTTACCTAACCCAAATTATTTTGTGAGTCTGGCGGGTGAGGGGGAAGATACAGCGATCATTTTAGCCGTCAATCAATTAATAAGCATGCATGATGAATTTATTGTAGATGGTCCCCATATTAGTGAAATTAGTTCAGTTAAATCAATTCCAGCATTAGATCATGCAAAATCACTTTATTTAGGTAAGACTGGTGAGTTGACTGAGGCTCTCAAAAGTTTAGGTAAGCTAAGTCCAGATATACGGCGAGCTAAGGGCTTAGATATAAATGAGACAAAGCAGACTGTTGAGCAAGAACTTAATGCACGTCGTGAGGCGATTTTGAATGCCGAGCAAGCCAAACAATTAGCAGCTGAATCGCTCGATGTTACTTTGCCTGCGCGTGCTCAGTCGCAAGGCGGTTTACACCCTGTTACTTTAACCCTGCGTCGTATTGAAGAATTGTTTCATTCAATTGGCTTTGATGTGGCGACTGGTCCTGAAATTGAAACGGATTTTTATAATTTCACCGCATTAAATATCCCTGAAAATCATCCTGCACGTGCCATGCACGATACCTTTTATGTGGACGAAAGTAATGTGTTGCGCACGCATACATCACCAGTTCAAGTGCACTATATGCAGGATAAAGAACCACCTTTAAAGATTATCGCACCTGGCCGCGTATATAGAGTGGATTCTGACGCAACGCATTCGCCCATGTTTCACCAAGTTGAAGGCTTGTGGGTAGATGAAAATATCAGCTTTGCCAACTTAAAATGCGTGGTGCAAGATTTCTTACAGAAATTCTTTGAGCGTGATGATTTAACCGTCAGATTTCGCCCATCGTTTTTCCCATTCACTGAGCCATCAGCTGAGATGGATATGAGCTGGAACGGTGGCTGGCTGGAAATTGGTGGCTGCGGCATGGTGCATCCTGAAGTGTTCAAACATGTGAATATCGATAGCGAAAAATATCGCGGTTTTGCGTTTGGCCTAGGCGTAGAACGCTTGGCTATGTTGCGCTACGGTGTGAACGATTTGCGCCATTTCTTTAATAATGATTTGCGTTTTTTATCGCAATTTAAATAATCAAGCTGAATAATTAAACGCTATGCAATTCTCCGAAAACTGGTTACGTACTTTTGTTAATCCCGCTATTTCTTCCGCTGAGCTTAGTCACGCGCTAACCATGGCAGGGCTTGAGGTGGAAGAAATGACGCCTGTTGCGCCTGCATTTGGCAATATTGTCATTGGCGAAATTATTTCTGCTGAAAAGCATCCTGATGCTGATCGTTTGCAAGTTTGCAAAGTGAATATTGGCAAAGAAAACGGTATTGATAAAATCTTGCAAATTGTTTGTGGTGCCAGCAACGCGCGCGTGGGCTTAAAAGCGCCTTGTGCTTTAGTGGGCGCAGAGCTGCCAGGCATTAGCATTAAAGCCGCCAAAGTACGTGGCGTAGAATCATTTGGCATGATGTGTTCTGCCAAAGAGTTAGGTTTGGCGCTAGAGGCAAGTGGCTTGTTAGAGTTGCCTAGTGACGCGCCAACTGGTCAGGATATTCGCCAATATTTAGATTTAAATGACCATGCTTTAACATTGAAATTAACGCCTAATCGCGCCGATTGTTTGAGTATTTTGGGTATTGCGCGTGATGTGGCGGCGATTACAGGCGCGCCTGTGAACTTGCCTGCGCTTGAAGCAGCCAAGATTGAAAGCGCAAAAATACAAGCGGTAACTGTTGATGCCATTGAGGCTTGTCCAGCTTATTTTGGTCGCGTGATTGAATCCGTCAATGCGCAAGCTAAAACGCCGGATTGGATGGTGCGCAATTTAGAGCGTAGCGGTATTCGCAGCATTAGCGCGATTGTAGACATTACCAATTTTGTATTATTAGAGCTTGGCCAGCCTATGCATGCGTTTGATTTGGCAAAGTTAAGCGGTGGCATTAAGGTTCGCTTTGCTGAAAAAGATGAGCCAATCAAATTACTCAATAGCACAGATGTAAAATTAGCCAGCGATGATTTGGTGATTGCGGATGACAGCGGTGCGATTGCATTGGCTGGCATTATGGGCGGCGAATTAACCTCTGTGATAGATGGCACTACTAACATATTTTTAGAAAGCGCGTTTTTTACACCAGACGCAATCGCTGGTAAAGCACGCCGTTTGGGCTTAAGCACGGATTCATCTTACCGTTTTGAGCGCGGTGTGGATTTTGGCAATACGCAATTAGCTTTAGAGCGTGCCACCGCCTTAGTTTTAGCAATTTGTGGTGGTAAAGCAGGTGAAATTATCGCTGTAACTAATACGCTACCTGCCCGCAAAACAGTCCATTTGCGCTACGCACGTTTGCTATCAGTATTGGGAATCAGCATACCGCAAGCAACAGTTGGCACATTGTTATCTCAACTTGGATTTGAGTTTAGCGTAAATGGCGATGTTTTTGCTGTGCAAGCACCTACTTACCGCTTTGATATCGCGATTGAAGAAGATTTGATTGAAGAAATTGCGCGTTTGCATGGCTACGATAAAATCGCCGCCATCACGCCTACGGCTAGCTTGAGCATGCTGCCAGCCAGTGAGTCGTCATTAAATCAGGCTTGGTTGCGCGATGCTTTGCAAATGCAAGGCTATCAAGAAATTATCACTTACAGCTTTGTAGATGAAAGCTGGGAGCGCGATTTATTAGGCAATCCTAATCCAATTAAGTTGAAAAACCCCATTGCCAGCAATTTAAGCGTGATGCGTAGCGGCTTGTGGGGTGGTTTGCTGGATACGCTCACCTATAACCTGAATCGCAAGCAAGAGCGCGCCATGCTATTTGAAATAGGCAGCAGTTACCACCAATCGCAACTACATCAATCTCAAAGTGGCGCCTACACTGAAAACTTGCGGCTTGCAGGCTTGTTTTATGGCGCGTTTCAGCCAGAGCAGTGGGGCGCTGCCACAAAAGAGGTGGACTTTTACGATGTGAAAGCCACTATTGATGACTTAACACACGGCAAAGCTGAATATCGCCCAGAAACGCATAACGCTTTGCATCCTGGTCAATCAGCACGCGTTTACTTGGATGGACATCCAATTGGCTGGCTAGGTAAATTGCACCCAAAATGGCAGCAACAATATAGTTTGGCTAAAAATACATTTTTGTTTGAGCTGGAAGCATTGCCATTAATGCACAAACCAGTTGCGCGCTATGCAGAGGTGCCGAAAACCTTGGCGATTCGTCGCGATTTAGCCGTAATTGTGGACGCGGATTTACCGGTTCAACACCTTTTAGATGCGATTACAAAAGCTAACATTCCACTTGTGACACAAGTGCAACTGTTTGATATATATCAAGGAAAAGGTATTCCTGAAAACAAAAAAAGCCTTGCATTATCAGTACTTATGCAAGATACTCA
>JAYWCF010000227.1:0-4144 GCA_043780715.1 Methylotenera sp.
AACTGATTTTATAATTTTGCCGCAATTTCTCAATAGCCCGACTGGGTGTAAATTGTCGCTTAAACACAACAATTGCTTAATAAGCGCCTTTGCCAGTAAAAGCGGTTGCGGTTCGCACTAATATGGATAAATCCAACCACACCGACCAATTATTAATATATTCAATATCGGATTCGATGCGTTGTGTCATTTGATCTAATTCTTTTGTCTCACCTCTATAGCCGCGCACCTGCGCTAAGCCTGTAATACCTGGCTTAATATTGTGGCGCGCATAATAATCACCAATGCGTTGTGAGTAAACTTCATCATGCTGAACGGCATGTGGCCTTGGTCCCACTAATGACATGTCGCCTTTAAGCACATTAAAAATTTGTGGTAACTCGTCTAAACTTGTTTTGCGAATAAATGCACCAACTTTGGTAATACGAGGGTCGTTCTTTTCGGCTTGTTTAAGCGGCTGGTTATCAGACACTTGTTGATTGATGCGCATGCTACGGAATTTCCAAATACTAAACGCTTTGCCGTTCCATCCTGTTCTATTTTGCCTAAAGAAAACTGGCCCTGGGCTATCAAGCTTAACGGCAATTGCAACACCAATTAACACAGGAATAATTAGAATTAATATCAAAAAAGACAATACTTTATCTTCAATGGCTTTAGAAAGCTTACTCATGCCAGTTAACGGAGTTTCGGATAGCGTTAATACAGGAATGCCTGCAATTTCTTTCACGCTGTGGTTAATCAGCCTGAGTGAAAATATATCTGGAATCCAATGGATAGAAACGTGCTTGTCTAGCAGTACAAAATAAAGCTCTTCTAGTACGCGTGAAGACTCTAAAGGTGTAACGATATAGATAGTATTAATGTCATGCTCATCAATTAAGTCAGGCAATTCGGCCACTTTACCTAAATGAATGGTGCGGCTTTGAGGGTAATTATTTAATTCAGAAACTTGCTCTTTGCGTTGCTGGCTAGCTTCTTCTTCAATCGATACATTGCCAATTACCTTTTCATTTAACCAAGGGTTGGAAGATATTTTATGTTCTAAATAATTGGCTAATTGACCCTGCCCAACAATAATGACGTTATCGGTCACCTGAGAATGTTTGTTGATGCGCCTATTGACGGTTCTAACGGCGTAGTGGATGCAGCTTTGCACTACAAAGCCGACTAAGAAAAGCTCTGTGATAAAGACGCGAGAATAAGCATGGCTTTGTTTTGTTAAGAAACCAAGGACGAATAGCGCTAAAAAACTGACAGACCAAGCATTGAATAAACTAAATAGCTTTGCCGCAAAACTGGAGCTGGTGCGATAGATGGCAAAGCGGTCATACATGACCGAAACCAAACCGAGTAATACGAGCATTAAAATAACGTAGTCTTGTGTTAAATAACCAATATTGTATTGAATAAAAAACCAAGCAACACCTAAAATGGCAATGCCATCTAGTAATGGTTGTAATACATTAATAAGGCTTCGTCTGCGCTTTAGCACAGACCTTGATTTTGATCTAATTACCATTAATACAATCTATGTCAATCTTTGCGGTGCGTACTTAGCAACAGCTTGCGCTCTGCATGACACATCTAATTTTTGGAAAATACGTTTCAAATGATTTTTTACAGTATTAGGGCTAATGGTTAAAATCATACCGATTTCAAAATTAGTTTTGCCCGTTTTAACCCAATGCAAAATCTCATGCTCACGCTCACTTAAACCACCCATGTTGAGCTCTTCAATCAACTCTTCTTCTACTGCTGGTGTTTCCATGTATTCAACACGGCGCAGCGCTGAATCAACATGCGGCATTAATAATCCTAATACAGAATGCTGCACTTGAAATTCGCGCGCTTTGTCAAAAAACACATAAATACAATCATTTTTGCCGCGTGTATCGCGCACACCGTAAACCAAAAGCGAGTTCATACCCACTAATTTACGTGTAAATGGCGTTGGTGACTGTGCGTTAATTCCCGCCGCATCAAAAAAGTTAATACGGAACCATCTTTCGCCATTATCTAACCAGCGCTGATGTAGATTTGACATTAAGTAGGCAAATACACCTGGCGCATCTATCAGCTTTTGTGTGCGAATATCATCGATATTCGATGACACATCAAAGTTAAGATCGCCTGTGGCAAAATCGCCCCACGCCGCCACTAAAATGTCGTGCGGAAGCACTTCATTAACGCTGCCTTGTAACCAGTTAAAAAAATCCACGTGCTTTTGAACTGAAAATGATTTTTGAATCACTTTAAAAACTTGTTCCCAGTTTTGATTTGTCGTATTGTTGTTCATCACTGCATTCCTCTCACGATTCATATCGATTAGATGAGGATACAGTTGCATTTATAATACCACTTTCGCTTCAATTTTATTTTTATAGAAATCAATAAGTTACGAGAAATAAACACGTGTTAGACACTGGCTTGATGATTAAACGTCATCACTGGTGTCATTGGTTCGACACTGTACAACAAATCAAACAGCATTTTTATAATTAACGATTTTTAATAACTACTGCCTGATAATTATTAGCCATAATAACTACTAACTTAGTACCAAAACACATTTCGAATGCATTTGGTTGACAAGCTCAAGTCTGCAACGCGTAAATAGCCGGCAGGTTACGCCACCAGCCATAAACATCCATGCCACAGCCAAACACATATTGGTTTGGCACTTTTAAACCCACATAGTCAGCATAAATTGGTTTATCAGCTTCCAGCTGCTTTTCCACCAAAACGGCAACTTTAATACTTTTCGCACCAAGTTGTTTGCACTCATCCACAATCGCTTTTAGGGTAATGCCTGCATCTAAAATATCGTCTAGTATCAATACATTTCGATTGTTGACAATCTCTTTTGGCTTAACTAACCACTCTACTGCGTTACCATTGGTGCCGCTGTAACGCGTGGCGTGAATGTAATCAAACTCAAGTGGGAAATTTAATTGTGGCATCAATTGGCCTGTAAAAAATACGCCGCCACCCATCACACATAGCACTACGGGTTGCTCATTCGCATAATCACCGTTTAGCTGATGCGCTATGCTCGAAATAGCATGGTCCACCGCTTGCTGATGGTGAACCAACTGCGCATTATTTAAATACTCTTGTGGGTTAACGTGCTGCATTGCCTATTTTTTACAATTGAACCGTTTTTAAATAAGCCAAAAATTCTTTTGCGATTTCTGGATGCTTAAGCGCTAACTCAACGTTGGCCTTCATAAAGCCAAGTTTGCTACCGCAATCATAACGTTTGCCTTCAAAGCGGTAGGCGTAAATAGGCTCTAACTGCATCAAGTCTGATATGCCATCAGTAAGTTGAATTTCGCCACCCTTGCCTGGCTTTACTTTTTCTAAGCAATCAAAAATTTTAGGCGTTAAAATATATCGGCCAACTACTGCCAAATTAGATGGCGCGTCTGCTGGTTTTGGTTTTTCAACAATGCTTCTTAGTTGTAACAAGTTTTCGCCCACGTTAAACGCATCTACAATGCCGTAGCTAGCGGTTTCAGAAGGTAATACATCTTCAACGCCTAAAACTGAGCAACGTTTATCGGCATAAATCGATGCCATTTGTGCGGTAGCACCTGGTGTCGCGTC
The DNA here is from genome assembly GCA_043780715.1 of Methylotenera sp. Taxonomy (GTDB): domain Bacteria; phylum Pseudomonadota; class Gammaproteobacteria; order Burkholderiales; family Methylophilaceae; genus Methylotenera_A. The sequence goes on from JAYWCF010000227.1 coordinate 3,610, forward strand.
AATCAAGTCATCGGCTAAAATCACGCTAAAAGGCGAATCGCCAACCACAGGCTTGGCGCACAGCACCGCATGCCCTAAACCCAGTGCTTTTGGTTGGCGAATAAAAATACATGAAACGTGTGAAGGCAAAATAGCTTTTAACGTTTCTAGCAATTTTGTTTTGCCACTGGCCTCTAACGATGCCTCTAGCTCGCTAGCATTATCAAAGTGATCTTCTATAGAACGTTTATTACGCCCTGTAATAAAAATAAGCTCTGTCGCACCGGCGGCAATTGCTTCTTCAGCCGCATATTGAATCAACGGTTTATCCACAATTGGTAACATTTCTTTTGGGCTGGCTTTGGTGGCGGGTAAAAAACGCGTACCCAAACCAGCAACAGGAAAAACAGCTTTATGTATCATGTTCATTATTTTCTCTTTATTTTATGCAAATTTAATGCAAAGTGTTTTGCTTAAGGCTTGTTTCAGAATGCAGATTCAAATGGGATTGTTGCGGGCTGTATTCTTCAACCCAAGATTTTAGCTCATTTTTAAT
>JAYWCF010000228.1:0-4134 GCA_043780715.1 Methylotenera sp.
ATTACACAAAAAGTAGTGAAGAGTTTTGGATTGAGCTGGATATTGTGCCCATTGCGGATTCAACCGGTTGGTATACACATTGGGTTGCCATTGAGCGAAATATTACCAAGCGCAAATCCAACGAGCTGGAAATGCTAAGGCTAAACAGGGCATTACGCATGCTAAGCGATTGTAACGAAGTGTTAATGCGCGTTAAAGATGAGCAAGAGTTAATTAACGAAATTTGTAAATTAGCCGTTGAAATTGGCGGTTATAGTATGGCGTGGGTGGGTTATGCCCAAAATGATGATGATAAATCAGTTATTCCGGCTGGTAGCTTTGGTGATAAAGGTGAATTTTTAAGCCAGTTAAATCTTAGTTGGTCTGAACATAATGTTCGTGGTAAAGGGCCTGGTGGTAAAACAATTCGAGGTCATGAAACGATTGTTGTAGAAGATATTAGCCTAGATTCGAGTTACCCCGCCACTAAAGAAGCCAATGCAGAAGGCTATTTAGGATTGATTTCCTTACCGCTGATGGAAAATGGACAATGTTTTGGTTTGCTTGCCATGTATACCAGCGAAGTATTGGCGATTCCCGCCGAAGAAATTAAATTATTAGAAGAGATGGCAGACGATTTGGCGTTTGGCATTACCAATATTCGCTCAAAAATTGAGCAAGAAAAAATGCAGTTTGCGGTAAGCAAAGTGGCTTCTAGCGTATCCATGTCGATTGGTAATCAATTTTTAGAGCAGCTTATTCAAAACATGGTGCTTGCATCAGACGCTGACGCAGGCTTTATTGCAACGCTTTCGGCAGATGGCCAACTAAAAGCAAGCACAATTGTGGCGATTGTGGATGGCGTAATTGTAGATAACTTTAGCTATGAGTTAAGTGAAAGCCCTTGTATTAACTTGCTTAAATCTGAACACTTTGTATTATCAAAATCCACCGCACAATGCTTTCCATCAAACACTATGATTTCGCATGGCATGAAAGATTATGTGGGCCAGCGCCTAATTAACAACAAAGGCAAAACCATTGGCATGATTTTCGTGATGAAACGCACTATATTTAAACACGATGAATTTACCGTTTCTACACTTAAAATTTTTGCAACCAGAGCCGCCGCCGAAATTGAACGCCAAAATTACGACCGCCACATTAGCGAGCAAGCATCGCTATTAGATAAAGCGCAAGACGCGATTATTGTAAGAGGCATGGATCATCGCGTACAGTTTTGGAATAAAGGCGCAGAGCGGCTGTATGGCTGGACTGAGAGCGAAGCCATTGGTCAATCGATTGTTGATTTGATTTACTCCGATGTAGATGCTTTTAATGAATCGGATAAAAAATTGCTTGAAATTGGCGAATTTACTAATGAGCTTGTGCAAAAACGCAAAGACAATAGTGCTCTTTTTGCCGAAATACGTTGGACTTTAGTAAAAGATGACGCGGGACAGCCAGTATCGGTGCTGTGCATTAATACCGACATTACCCAACGTAAAGTGGCGGCTGATGAAATACAGCACATGGCGTTTTATGATGCACTCACTAACCTGCCAAACAGGCTATTGCTACAAGATAGGCTAAAACATGCGCTAGCCAGCAGTGCACGCAACGATCAATATGGCGCGCTGATGTTTATTGATATTGATAATTTTAAAACCATTAACGACACAATGGGGCATGCGGCAGGCGATATTTTATTGCAAAAAATCGCCAATCGACTTAAGCAAAATACGCGTGAATGTGACACGGTTTCTAGGTTAGGTGGTGATGAATTTATCATCATGATTGAAGATATACACCTTGATTTAAAAGATGCCGCCATTATTAGCAAACAATTTGCTGAGAAGCTGGTTCAGCTTTTTGAAGATGCGTTTGAGATTGATAGCCACAAGCATTACAGCAGCCCCAGCATTGGCATCACCTTATTTAAAGGCGAAAAACAATCGGTGACCGAGTTATTAAAACAAGCCGATCTTGCCATGTATCAAGCCAAAGCGGCGGGTCGCAATACGCATCGTTTTTACGATCCACAAATGCAAATTGCCGTGACTAATCGGGTTGAAATAGAGCTGGATTTACGCCAAGCTTTAATCAAAAAAGAATTTTTGCTACATTACCAACCACAGCTTAATTCGCATGGCGAATGCATTGGCGCAGAAGCGCTTCTGCGCTGGGTTAGCGGCACTAAAGGCATGATCTCCCCTGCTCACTTTATTCCACTGGCTGAAGAAACGCGACTAATTTTACCGATTGGCGAATGGGTGCTTAAAACCGCTTGTGAAACCTTAGTAAAATGGAGTGAAATGCCAGAAATGGCCAATGTACAATTAGCCGTTAACGTTAGTGTGCATCAGTTCCGCTCGCCCGATTTTGTCGATCAAGTCGCTAAGATTGTGCAATCCACTGGCGTTAATCCCGCCAGATTAAAACTAGAATTAACTGAAAGCATCTTTGTGGAAAATGTGGACGACATTACTTCAAAAATGGTGACATTAAAGCAACAAGGCATTGCCTTCTCATTAGATGATTTCGGCACTGGTTACTCATCCCTATCATACCTCAAGCGCTTACCGTTTGATCAGCTTAAAATTGATCAATCATTTATTCGCGATGTGTTAACCGATAGCCACAGCGCAACCATTACACGGAGTATTATTACATTAGCTAAAAGTTTAGGCTTAGAAGTGATTGCCGAAGGTGTTGAGCAATTGGAACAAAAAGAATTTTTAGCGACCGAAGGTTGTCAATTGTATCAAGGTTATCACTTTAGCCGACCATTACCTTTAGATAAATTAGAAAGTTTCGTCCAAGCGCTTTAAACAAGGCTTAATAAATAGTTAAAATAGTTACTCACGACATTTAGCTCAGCAGATGTTGAAAGATAGGGGCTGATTATGCAAACAAAAGTAAACGATTACGAAGCAAGACGGATGGGTTCGGTTAAGAGCTTAGACATACTCGACACACCACCCGAATCGGATTATGACGACTTAGTTAAATTAGCCGCGCTGATATTTCATGTGCCTATATCCACTGTAAGCATTGTAGATTCGCATCGACAATGGTTTAAAGCCGCGATTGGTTTAGCCACAAGAGAAACCGATAGAGACATTTCTTTTTGCACTCACGTTGTCGATCAAAATGAAAATTTGGTGGTTGAAAATACCATAGAAGACCCGCGCTTTGCCGATAATCCATTAGTGACTCATGTGCCTTTGCTGGGCTTTTATGCCGGTGTGCCTTTACGCACTTCTGATAATAATGCCATCGGCACTTTTTGTATTATGGATCAATTGCCACGTAAGTTTTCGGCACAAGAGCTTGAAACACTTAAAGTGCTGGCGAATCAGGCCATGAAGCTTTTAGAGCTACGAATTGAGCGTAAAAAATTGCGCGAAAGTGAACAGCGCTGGAAATTTGCCCTAGAAGGCGCTGGCGATGGCGTTTGGGATTGGGATATCCGTTCCGATAGCATTATCTTTAGCAAACAATGGAAAGAAATGCTGGGCTATCCAGAAAGTTATCCCATCACCAAATTTGATGATTGGCGTCATATGGTGCATCCAGACGATATTGCGATGGTTGTGCAAAACATTGAAAATTGCCTCAACAAAAAATCAGACCATTATTGGGTTGAATTTAGATTGCTGTGCCAAGATAAAAGCTGGAAATGGATATTATCGCGGGCGGTAGTAGTAGCTTGGGGAGCTGACGGCGTTGCAAATCGAATGGTTGGCACACATACCGATATATCGCAGCGAAAATTATCAGAAGAGCTTATTTGGAAACAGGCCAATTTCGATGCGCTAACCGGCTTGCCGAACCGCCGCATGTTTTTTGATCGCTTAGAAAAAGAAATCAAACGAAGCGCGCGCGCCAGGCAAATTTTTGCCTTAATGTTTATCGATTTAGATGGCTTTAAGCAGGTGAATGATAATTATGGTCACGATGTCGGTGATAAATTATTGATTGAAGTGTCACATAGAGTGAATGCTTGCATTCGTGAATCGGATACGGTGGCCAGATTAGGTGGCGATGAATTCACCACCTTGATTATCAATATTACCAATGTATCGGATGCGGTAAAAATTGCCAAAAAAATATTAACCGCGCTCAATCAACCCTTTGCGCTGGGCGAGCACA
>JAYWCF010000229.1:0-4123 GCA_043780715.1 Methylotenera sp.
CTATTAGCTTGCGCTGGCACAGCAGTAGAGTGCGTAACTTGATTTACAATTTGCGATTTCATGTGTGATGAAGTGTCGTGTGTTTCTACTACCACGCAGCCGCCCATTACCGTTTTTTCGCATGCGTTAGCAGTGGGTAATGCAGCAAGTGTGATGGCAATAATTAGTGTAAATGTGTTTAATTTCATGAGAATCCTATTTAAAAATGAAAGTGAATGTATATATAATTTAATGCACACATCTTATCGTTTGGATATTTCAAAAGGATTAAGAAACTGTAATAAAGTGTAATTAATTTAATATTTTATGTAATAAAATCATGAATTAACAGTATTTAATTAAAGTGATATGGTAGATAAAAATATATTAATAAACGAAACTTTAGTGAATGAAACAATTGGCATGCCGACGCTTAAGCAGGCATTTTGGTACTGGCTTAAGTTAGGTTTTGTGAGCTTTGGCGGGCCGGCTGGGCAAATCAGCATCATGCATCAAGACTTGGTTGAATCTAAGCGCTGGATATCAGAAAAACGTTTTTTTCATGCACTCAATTACTGCATGGTGTTACCAGGGCCTGAGGCGCAACAGGTAGCCATTTATATTGGTTGGCTGATGCACAAAACGTGGGGCGGTATTGTGGCGGGCGGTCTATTTGTGTTGCCTTCGCTACTTATCCTAACTGGTTTAAGCTATGTCTATATGCGTTTTGGCAACCTGCCAGCCATTGCTGGAATTTTGTATGGCATTAAGCCTGCAGTGGTGGCGATAGTGTTGTTTGCCGCTTACCGAATTGGTTTGCGCGCGCTTAAAAATAAGCTGTTGTGGTCTATTGCGTTTGCATCGTTTGTGGCGATTGCCGTTTTAAAGTGGCCATTTCCATTTATTGTACTTGGCGCAGCGTTTATTGGTTTGCTGGTGCACCGCTTTAAACCTGCAATCTTGGCCGATAGTGCAGGGCATAAGGCATCTAAGCAACATTATGGCAGCGCATTGATTGATGACGATACGCCGCCGCCTGCGCATGCTATTTTTAACTTTAAAAAGATGATTCGCTTGATTGCCATTGGCGTTTCAATTTGGTTAATTAGCATGTTGCTGATTATTTTATATTTTGGCATGGATGCAACGCTGACGCATATGGGCTGGTTTTTTACCAAAGCGGCGCTGTTAACATTTGGAGGTGCTTATGCGGTATTGCCGTATGTGTTTCAAGGCGCCGTTGGGCATTACAGCTGGCTAACGGCGCCACAAATGATGGATGGTTTGGCATTGGGCGAAACGACACCTGGCCCATTGATTATGGTGGTAACCTTTGTTGGCTTTGTAGGCGGTTGGACACAACCTTTTATGGGTACCGATAGTACATTGTTATCGGCCATTATCGCCGCTTGTGTAGTTACTTTTTTTACCTTTTTACCTTCACTTATTTTTATATTGGTCGGCGCACCGTTTATTGAGTCTACTCACAATAACCTAAAGTTAACCGCGCCACTCAGCGCAATAACGGCAGCAGTAGTTGGCGTGATTATCAGTTTGGCCTTGTTTTTTGCCACACATATTTTTTGGCCGAATGGCTTAGCTACCAATAATATGTTGGCCAATATTGATTGGTTTGCATTCGGCGCCACTCTTTTAGCCGCGCTGTTGCTGTTTAAATTTAAGTTTGGCACCATTAAATTAATCGGCATTTTCGCACTTATTGGCCTGCTGCATCATGTGTTGATTTAGCATAACAGATAATAACCGAACCAATTAATTGGATTTAAGTCAATTAAGTATGAATTTTTAATACTTAATTTAATTAAGGGGTAAACCAAGAAATGAACAAAACACTATCAGCTGCTGCAATCGGGTTGCTAACGGTCGGCGCTAGCTTGGCGGCAAACGCCGCTGCTTGCCCAGAGCTTTATAATCACCAATTTAAAACCTTGCAAGGTCAGCAAATTAATTTGTGTGATTACCAAGACAAACCCATTTTAGTGGTGAACACGGCTAGTAAATGCGGGTTTGCGCCACAATTTGAATCGCTTGAAGGTTTATATAAAAAACATAAAAGTCAGGGTTTATTGGTAGTTGGCTTTCCCTCAAATGACTTTAAGCAAGAATTAAGTGAAGACAAAGCGATTGGTGATTTCTGCAAAGCAACTTATGGCGTAAATTTTCCAATGACGGCAAAAAGCTCAGTGGTAGGCGCTAATGCTAATCCTTTTTACAAGCAATTAGCCGCCAAGTCTGGTCAAGCCCCCATGTGGAATTTTTATAAATATGTGATTACTCCAGGCGGCAAGCAGGTGTATGCGTTTGAAAGCACGGTTTCGCCAGACTCGGCTGAGATTGTGGGTAAAATTAAACCGTACTTAAAATAGGTTTTAAGAATTTTCATAATAAAAAAGAGGCTTTTGGCCTCTTTTTTATTATGAAAATCAAAAGCTTAACGATTAAGCCGCTTGCTTTTTAGGCTGTCTAATTTTTTGCAAAATAATCGCCGATAACTCTTCAATTGAGCGACTAGTTGAATCGGCCCAAGTGATATTGTTAGTGCGCATTAAATTTTCAGCAGTAGCGATTTCTTTGCGGCAATTATCTAAAGACGCATAAAAACTATCTGGTCTACGCTCAGAACGCACAGAATGTAAGCGTTCTGGCTTGATGGTTAAGCCAAAAATCTTATCGATATGCTTATACAACACTTCTGGCAACGTGCCGCGCTCAAAATCTTCAGGAATCAGCGGATAATTGGCGGCTTTAATACCAAACTGCATGGCCAAATAAATACTGGTTGGCGTTTTGCCACAGCGCGATACGCCAATTAAAATCACTTGCGCTTCATCTAAGCCAGAATTGGTCATGCCATCATCATGGTTTAGCGTGAAATTAATCGCTTCCATACGTTCATGGTAATTAGTGCCCATTACGCTATGCGCAATGCCAGCACCGGTTAACGGCTTTTGATTCAGCTCTTCACCAAGCGGGTCTATAAAAGCCGTGAACAAATCAATAAAGTAGGCATTAGCTTCTTTAAGGTTATTACGCAGCTCAATATTACCAAGCGACATAATCACTGCCGGCCTGGCTTTATCTTCTTCTGTGGCTTCTAAAATGGCATTTCTGGCCAGTTTAATTTTATCCAAAGTATCGGTAAATGGCAGCCGTACTTGTTTAAAATTGGTGCGCGGAAAATGCTCTAACAGCTTACCCAAAGCACCGGCAGTGATGCCGGTGCCGTCCGAAATAAAAAATACAGTACGGTGATCCATTTGAAAAACCGCCTATTATTTTTTAGTCAGACGTTGCCAAGTCGCAACCACAGTATCTGGATTAAGTGAAATAGACTGTATGCCTTCAGCCACTAGCCACTCAGCAAAATCAGGGTGATCGGATGGGCCTTGGCCACAAATGCCAACGTATTTACCCAAGCGATTACAGGTGCTAATCGCCATTTTTAGCAATTCTTTAACCGCATCGTTACGCTCATCAAAACCGTCTGCCAATATGCCAGAATCGCGGTCCATGCCCAACGTTAGCTGGGTTAAATCGTTAGAGCCGATTGAGAAACCATCAAAATACTCTAAGAATTGTTCAGCTAATAAGGCGTTAGATGGAATCTCGCACATCATAATTAAACGTAAGCCATTTTCGCCACGTTTAAGGCCATTGGCCGCCATAATTTCTGTCACCGCTTTAGCTTCATCTAAAGTACGTACAAATGGCAACATTAATTCAACGTTAACTAAACCCATTTCATCGCGCACTTTTTTCATGGCAACACATTCCATGGCAAAGCACTCTTTAAAGTCTTCTGCCATATAACGCGCCGCACCGCGGAAGCCAATCATTGGGTTTTCTTCATCTGGCTCATAAATATCGCCGCCCACCAATTTTTTGTACTCATTTGATTTGAAATCAGAAGTACGCACAATCACTGGTTTTGGATAGAAAGAAGCAGCAATGGTGGCCACGCCTTCAGCCACTTTATCAATATAGAATTGTTTAGGCGAAGCATAACCACGCGCACGGCTTTTAATCGTGTCTTGAATGCTTTTCGGCATGGCATCCACGTTTAAAATCGCTTTTGGATGAATGCCAACCATATTGTTAATCACAAACTCTAAACGCGCTAAAC